>NZ_JBAWAC010000382.1:0-25951 GCF_049589095.1 Haladaptatus sp.
TTGCAACTCCGCTTTCGTTGGGGGGCACTTTCCGACGACTTGCATTGGATCATCGTAGCAGCCAATGTTTCAAGTACTTATCGTGACCAATCTCGCCGAGATATCGCAGTATAACCACCAGAAAGCGCCGTAAAACAGGAATCAGTAATATCAAAATATATTAAATTTATTTGATTTGGAATCCGTTCGGCACTCCACTCCCACCTCATCCGATACCCCACACTCTACCTGACCCACGACGACCCGTTCCGCTCCGTCTTTTTGGTCGTCCGATGCGAACGGCCGATATGAACGTCACCGTTCTCGGCACGGGCGGAACGATCGCGAGTACGGCCCACGAGACCGGCGCGGTCCCGACCGAACGCGGAGCGGAACTGATCGACCGCGTCCCGGAACTGGACGAGTACGCGGATATCGCAGTAGAACAGGTCGAACAGGTTCCGAGTTACGAGATGACGACGGAAACGCTCGAAATCGTTGGCGGGCGGGTGACGGAATTGGACGCCGACCCGAACGTCGATGCCGTCGTGATCACCCACGGCACCGATACGATGGAGGAGACGGCGTACTATCTCGACGTGGCCGCCAACCCGAGCACGCCGGTTTTCCTGACCGGCGCACAGCGACGACCGGACGAACGGGGATTCGACGGCCTAACGAACCTCGTCACCGCGTTTGCGGCGGCAGGGGAATTCGTCGAAGACGATGGTGTTGACGGCGGAACCTACGTCGCCTTCGATGAGGAGATTCACTCGGCACGGTTCGTCACGAAGGTCCACACGTCGCAACTCGACGCCTTCGCCTCGCCCGGCGTCGGCCCGATTGCGACCCACGACCGGACCGGCGTTCGAATCCTCCGCCCGCCGCGAAGCGAATCAGTACACGTTCCGGACGCCTCGCTCGACCCGACCGTCTTCGTCGTCGGGAGTGGGACCGGAGTGGACGAACGGTTGGCCGCGGCCGCGCTCGACGCTGGCGCGGACGGCCTCGTCGTGAACGGAACGGGACTCGGCAACGTCACCGCGGAACTCGGGGAGTTCATTGAATCGACGGTTCGGGACGGAACGCCCGTCGTCGTCACCTCGCGCTGTCTCGCCGGGCGTACGACGCCGGTTTACGGGAACGCGGGCGGCGGCGAGACGCTGCGAGACGCCGGAGCGCTGTTCGCAGGGGACCTTCCCGCGCACAAAGCCCGCCTCAAGCTGATGCTCGCGCTGTCGAAGTACGACGACGAGAACGGAGAAGCGGGCGACGAAGCGATCCGCGCACTGTTCGACGCGTAGGCCGACTACGGAACCAAAACAGGGTTCAAACGGAACCGAAGCAGGATTCACTCCGACGAGGCGGCTTCGATGATGAAGTACGCCGCGATGACGCCGAGTATCGAGACGGCCATACAGAGCAACATCGCCCGGCCGAACGCGGAGACGAAGGCCACATGGACGATTCGCTCCACCTGCGATTCGACTTCCGGGGCGAGGTGTTTGAGCGTCGCCTCCGCGGCATCGGACCCGGACAGCAGCCCCTTGATCTCCTGTCTGTCGGATGCATCCAGCGCCGCTCCAGCCTTGACAAGCAGTTCGGCCAGCTTCTCGTTCTCAAGCGTCTTGAACAGGGCACCGGTCACCGCGACCCCGAAGACGGCCCCCAAGAGCCGAACCATCCCCAGCACGCCGGACGCTTCGCCGCCCTTCGCGTCGGGCAGCGCTCCCATTCCGACCGTGTTCGAGAGCGTGTACGCCACTCCGATCCCGGTTCCAGCGAGGACGAGTGCGACGAGGACGGTAACCAATCCGCTCGTCGGAGTGACACGGGTGAGGAAGACGAACGCGACTGCCATGAGTGCCATCCCACCGACCATCGAATTTCGGACGCCGAGCCGGGCCGAAACGTCGTTCGTCCGTGCTTCCAACGCCACCAGCGGCACCGTGAACGCCAGGAATACCAATCCGGTCCGTAACGGGGAGTAGTCGAGGATGTTCTGGAGATACAGCGTCATGTAGAACAACAGCGCGCCGAACCCATAGTTCACGACGAATCCGACCGCGTTCGCGCCGAGGAAGTCCCGGTTCGCGAAGAGGTCGAGTTCGATCAGCGGGTCGTCGGTGCGCCGCTCGATGACGAAAAACGCCGCGAGCAACAGCACCGCTGCGCCGAGTGCGCCGATGACGAACGGTGACCCCCAGCCGAGCGTGTCACCCTGTTGAATCGCGAGTACTAGCGCGACGAGACCGCCGGTAACGGTTACCAGTCCCCCGAAATCGACGTGATGGCCGACCGTCTCGTCACGCGATTCGCGCACGGCCGCGAGCGTCAGGATGACTGCCACCGCCGCGAGCGGAACGTTGAAGAAGAAAAACCAGCGCCACGACACCATCTGGGTGAGGACGCCGCCGACGAGGGGCCCGGCGGCCAGTCCGAGGCCGGAGATGGCGGCCCAGAGCGCGATACCTTTGCCGCGTTCCTTCTCGGGGAAGGCGTGACTGACTATCGGTAGCGACGCCGCGAAGAAGGCCGCCGCGCCCAAGCCCTGCACCACGCGGGCCGACACGAGCCACAGTTCGCTTTGGGAGAATCCGGCGAACGCCGATGCGGCGATGAAGACGGTGATCCCGATGAGCAGGACGCGCCGCCGACCGAAGATGTCCGACAGCCGTCCGAACGCCACCATCGGCGCGGCGAACGCGAGCAGGTAGGCGTTGATGGTCCACTGGAGCCCCGTGGTCGATATGCCGAGATCTCGACCGATGGTCGGAAGCGCGACCGTGAGACCGTTGAAATCTACGCTGACCAGAATCCCGGCGATGCCGATGGCCACCACCACCCACCACTTCCGGTTTTGTTCGGTGATCGTCGGCACGCGATTCGCCAGCTTCGTCGTGTTAGTTCCCATCTGTCTCCCACCCCTTACAGTCGCATCCGAAGAGCGCAACCGTGCGACAGCTGTTCTCCTGCGTTGTCGCTTCATTACGCCGTTGACGGGCATAAACATGTAGACAACTAAATCAGAACTGTCGTCATTTCAGCGAAGTCTCACGTCCCTACTCGAAACGCCCGGGGGACAGCTGCCGGAGCATCGGCGACGATTCGCCGTCCACCGCTTCGGATATCAACTGTCCGACGACGGGTGCTCGGGTGATTCCGAGGCCGCTCATGCCGACGGCGAGATAGTAGTCTTCCGTCCGTCCCTCACCTACGATCGGCAGGCCGTCGGGCGTGACGGTTCGGTAACCGATCCATCCCGTCTCGCGGCGGAAGCGGTCGGCGTCGAAGCCGAGTTCCGTGAGCAGGTTCCGTGCTCTCCGTTCGAAGTCGTCGTCGGGGGAATCTCCGGTCGTGGGAGTCGCATCCTCGTCCGCCCGAAACTCGGTGTTGTAGTGTCCGACGTACAGTCCCTTCGCGTATCGACGGACGTAGAGTTCGTTCTCGAAGAGGGTGAACGGAATTTCGGTATCCGCGTCGTCGGGAGTCTCGAATCCGACGATGGGACCTGCCGTCCGCCGCACGGGAAGTTCGGCATCCATCCCAGCCACATCCACCGCCCATGGCCCGGCGGCGTTCACGACCGCATCGACCGGAATCCTCTCGTCAGCCAGTTCGATTCCCGTGACGCTCCCTGATTCGGTTTGGACGCCCCTCACTTCCGTCCCGGTTCGAATCGTCGCGCCCACGTTCCGTGCTTTTTCGGCGTACAGTTCCGCGATGGCGACGGGGTCGAAGTGGCCGTCTTCGGGCGTCGAGAGCGCGCCGACGGCGCGCTCGTCGTCGTACGGACCTGCGTCCGGAAGGATCTCCGCGTCAATTCCCGCGTCCCGGAGCGAATCCGCGTACTCCCGATACGTCTCCAGCGTCGAATCCAACCACGCGACGTGGAGCAGTCCTGTTTGTGTGTACTCCAATTCGCCGTCCTCGATGAATACCGAGTACTCGTCCCACGCCCGCCGTCTGAGTTCGTGTGCGAACTCGCTCGGCGGCACCGCCTGCCACACGAACACGGCCATCGAGGCGGCCGTCGTCCCGCCGCCGATATCGTCCCGTTCGAACAGTTCCACGTCGTGACCGCGCTCGGCGAGGTAGTACGCACAACTCGTGCCGATGACGCCGCCGCCGATGATGCCGACAGTCATGAATCCGTTTGAGGGATCGCTTTGGGGAGACCTGAGTGTTGCCCGCGTTTCGTCACGGGAGTGTCAGTGTCACTGACAGATGAAAAATAATATATTCCATTATATTCTAAATCTGACAACATGGTCCTTCCGAAAACCGAACGCCCGTCCTCCAAACTGGGGTACTTCCGCAACACTCCGATGTTCGTCGTCGTCGCCGTGACGATGGCGATTTACGTCGTCGCACGCCTCCTATTCCTCCACTGGGGAGGGATTCAGACACCCGCTGACGCCGCCGAGGAGTTCATCATCGGAACGCTCGGTTGTTATCTAGGAATCTGTCTCATCGATTTCGTGTGGGACTCCCTGTTCTACTGATTCGAATCAAAAAGGGATGCGAGTCGGACGGTTCGGCTTATCGCTTCTCGCCGACCGAGACGCAGTCGCCCGTTTCAGAGGAGCGGTAGATCGCGTCCATCACGCGCTGGGTGGTGAGCGCCTGCTCGATGGTGTTGAACTCGGGCGCTTGCCCGGCCACGACGGCGTCGAGGAAGCGCTTGTCGCTTCCCTTCCAGCCGACGTGGTCGATGGAGGCGTCACTGACGGTGGATTCCACGAGGTGGTCGGGGCCGTTCGATCTCGCTTCCAACATCGTCAGGTCGTCGCCACCGAGGTCGAGACGTGCGCCCGCTTCCGACCCGCGAACGACGAACTCCTGACTCTCGGCTTCGTTGGTCGCCCACGCGACTTCGAGCGAGATCGTCCGGCCATCGGCACAGCGGATCAGCGCCGTCGCCGAGTCCTCGACGTCGAACACGGCCTCCTCGGTGGCGTCGTACCAGTCGTCCGGGTCCACGTAGTCGTCCCGATTCCCGAACTGGTTGCGGGTGACGCCGAACACGGTCTCGACCGGCGGGAAGTCCATCAGGTACAGCGCGAAGTCGATGGCGTGAACGCCGATATCGACCACGACGCCGCCGCCCGAGAGTTCCTCGTTGGTGAACCACGAACCGACACCGGGGATGCCGCGACTGCGGATGTAGTTCGCCCGGATGTGCCGAACGTCGCCGAAGTGACCCGCGTCCTGATAGCCCTTGAACAGTTCAGCCGCGGTCGAGACGCGGTTGTGGAAGTTCACCATGCAGAACCCGTCGGCCTCCCGCGCGGTTTCGGCCATCCGTTCGGCGGCCTCCAAACTGTCGGCGAGCGGTTTCTCACAGAGCACGTCGTAGCCCCGCCCGAGCGCGGCGACGACGGCGTCCTCGTGAAACGCGTTCGGCGTGGACACGGCGACCGCGTCGAGGTCCTCGTTCTCGTACATCGTCTCGAACTCCTCGTAGGTTCTCGCGCCGAACTTCGTCTCGAAATTCTCGCGAATATCGGGGACGGTGTCGGCACCCGCAACGACCTCGTGGCCGAGTTCGGACGCGTTCGTCGCATGAGTCTGGCCCATGAATCCCAAGCCGACGACACCGAGGCGAACTGGTTCTCCTTGCATGGCTACGGAAACGGGCGACTGAATAAAATATGTAGGCATAACGGCGAAACCTATCACGACCGTCTTCGCCGAGCACTTCGTAGGACATCGCGGTCATCGTTACCGTTACCGTTTCCCTTCCCGATCAGTTCCGACGCTCGGCCGAGCGAGGCTGTGTCCGATCATCGACGGCGTTCTCACGGTCGCGTTCACGGAGGGAGTTCATCAGACGGGAACCGAACAGCCAGTCGGCCCACGGCAGTTCGAACCGCTGGCGGTCGTGTTCGGGAAATCGCCGATTCTCGGTCATGCTGAAGTTCACGAGCGCGACGAACACGATACCACCGAGGGTGTTTCCGAGGACGACGGGAACGAAGAAGTGAAAGAACACCGATCCGAGGGTCTCGCTGCCGATGAACACCAGAAAGAGCACTTCACACGCGCCGACGACGCAGTGAAAGAGGTCGGCGACGGGGATGATGATCATGATGGCGTAGATGATGATGAGACGCGAAATCGTCTCCCGGGCCGCGTGCACCAACCAGACCATCGTCGCCACGAGGCCGCCCGCGAAGGCACCCTTGTAGAAGAGCGCCCACCACGCCGTCCTCATCGCGTGCTCGCCGAATTGGCTGGCGGTCACGGCCACAGCGGGGTCGAAAATCCCCGTCGTGGCGAGGAGGTAAGCGGTGATACCCGCACCGATGACGTTCGCCGCGAGCACGATTGTCCACAGTCGAAGCAGTTGCGGAAGGCTCGCGAGCCGCGTCAATACCAACGTCACCGGCGTCAGCGTGTTCTCCGTGAATAGCTGGTAACTGCCGATGACGATCATCACGAATCCGACGGGATACAACAGGTTGCTCATCCCCACGCTGTCCGGATACGCCGTCGTCATTGCGGCCCGCGCGAGGAACGTCGCGCCGATGCTCAATCCGGCGGCGAGCCCGCTGAAGAACAGCAACCGCGTGCTCCGTTCGATCTCCTCGTCCGCCGTCGCCGTCACGCGCTGGAAGATCTCGTCCGCCGAGAATCGGTCGCGGACGGCCTCGCCAGCGGCGGGTGCACCCCGCCGAGAACGGTCGATCGTCTCCCGAAGCTCCCGGTTTTCCGGCTGTAACGACCGCTGAATCTCGGTGAGACCACCGGCCTCGGCGATCACTTCGAGGAGCGGTTCGAGCTCGTACGCACCGTCGTAGCGTTCGCCGTTGACGAAGAACGTCGGCGTCGCGTTCGCGCCGCTGTAGATGCCGCTCTCGAAATCCTCCCTAACTCGCTCTTCGTACACCCCGCGGTCGAGTTCGTCCGCGAACCGATCGACGTCCAGTTCGAGTTCCTCGGCGTAGCTGATGAGGTCGGCGCGGGTGAGCGCGTCCTGATGCTGATACAGCAGGTCGTACATCTCCCAGAACCGTCCCTGCGCCGCGGCCGCCTCCGACGCCTCGGCGGCCCGCTGTGCGAGTGGATGTTGCTCCGTCAGCGGAAAGTGCCGGAAGACGAAGCGGACTCGGGTTCCCAGTCGGTTCAAAATCCGGCGGACGATGGGATAGAAATCGCCGCAGTAGGGACATTCGAAATCGCCGTACTCCACGAGTGTCACCGGCGCGTCGTCGGACCCGCGGACGTGATCCGTCTCGTTCACCGGCACCGTTAACGTCCGATTCTCGGTTTGGCTCATCTGAAACCCACCCCGTCAGCCCCTCGACTGACCTGGTACAATAGCCGCTGTCACACTGAAAGACGAGTAACAGAATAACGCTGTCGCCGGTACGTGGACCGTCGTCGAACTATACGGATGCGAAGACGAGCCGTTTTGATTCGAGATCTGTTCGAGACGATCGGGTTCTGCCCCGCGTTTCCACGACGAGCGTCGTCTCGTACCTCCCTCGCTCCATCGTCACCCGAACGTCGAACGCCACCGCGAGGACGTGCGTTTCGCCGTCCCGATTCTGAACGACCACGCCTCTACTCGCCTCGCACGCCCCGAATTGTCGGTTCGGACCATCCGGGCAGTTGGCCTGACACCACACCCGTGCCGCCGACTCGTTGTATTCGACCTGATACACGGTGCCCGAATCGACGCGAGACGAGCGAAGCGAGTCGAGCGTCCCCTGCAAATCGGTGCGAACCGTCGAGATGGCGGCGTCTCGTTGTTGCCAGCGATACGATTCCGGAACCCCGCTCCCGGCACCGTGAACGCCGCGCGAGAGGACTCGCTGTGCGTTTTGGACGGGCGCGTCGTACTCGCCGCTCGCGGCCACGTCCCCGCTGTAGCCCAGTTGGAGATACGCGAAGAGTATCGGAGTCAACGCGACGGCGACGAGTGCCGCCGCGCCGAGGACGAGTTGCGCGCGGTCGTTCACACGTACCACACCCAGACCGTCACGTCGCCGTTCGCCGTCGTCACTGTGGAGTGGCCGACCGGAACGCCTGCCGGTTTCCGATACCCGACGGACCCGTACGGCGTTTCGACCCGGAACATGAGGTTGTCCGGAAGGATGCGGTCGACACGATGTTCGAGTGTGCCTTTCTCGCGGCGGAACGACTTCGACGAGTCGATGATCTCAGCCAGTCGCGTCGTTCCCTGATGCCTCGGAGCGTCGTTCATGAGCACGTTTCCGGCGTCCTTCGCGTACATGTCCAGTTGTGTCCCTCTCGTGTGTGGCGCTGGAACGCCGAGCGCGAAGCCCATCGTAACGCCGAGGATGAGCACGACGCCGATTCCCGACTCCACGATGGAAAGGGAGAGTTGGGCGCGGGGTTTTCGATCACCCATCGACGGTCACCGCCAGAATCGACTTCCGGGTTCCGGCCGGATAGTACGTCACACGGACGCTTCCCGTCGGGAGCGCTCCGTTCGTGTCGAACGTGAACCGCGTCGTCTCGAACCGTGAGAGCGACACGTGAAACTCCCCGTCGAGACCCGACTCGTTTCGGAGAACGACTCGTCCGTTCGCTCGAACGGTGCTCACCGTCGTCCCGTCCGGTGGGTGAACGACGAGCGTCGCGTTCGGCGTACGCCGTGGCAGCGTGAACTGTGGATCCCTTCCCGACAGCGGCGGTGTCCGCGTCACCGCACTCCGATTTTCGACCAGCACGATACGGCGAATCGTCGTGCCACCCGAGGGAGACCCGCGTTCCGCAAGAATCGTGTCGCCGAGCCTGATTCGAACGTCGTGATCCGCGAGGATGGGAAACAACGTCATCAGGCGGGTTGTGTTCAGATTCGCTACTTTCGTCCCGTCGAGGACGTTCGCCCGAATTGTCAGTGGACCGTCCGCGGACACGAACCGTTCGCTCGTCGCGACGGCGATCCGACGCTTCGTCGGGGTCCTATCCGCGCCGACGAACGCCCGATCGGCGATACCGACGCTCAATCCCGTCACCATCGTCAGGATGAGGAGGGCGACCGCCAGCGCGGGCAGGTTCATCTGTCCGCGCAGTTGTGACCGCGGGAGTCGCTCGTCCGTCCCCTTCCGGTTCATCGATTCGTCCCTCGTTTCCCGCGTTTCAGTTCCACGATGAGACCATCCGGACCGCTGTATACCGCGATGATGGCGGGGTCATAACTCGACCAGTTTCCGCGTACCGTCGCGACACGGGACGGAAGCGAGAGTCGCACGCTCGAATTCGAGCCCCCGTCCGAGCGGTCGAGCATCAGCATCCGCCCGTTTGCACGGATGACGTACTCGTGGCCGCGAATCGTCTCCGGCAGGGAGACACGCATTCGTACGTCGACGTTCGTCCCATCAGCGGGAACCGACTGCTGGATGCGTTCCGCCGTCTTCGAGAGGACACGGTCGCCGACTTCGTGGCCGACGGCGACCTTGTACTTCGGAACGACGCCACTGTACAGCGTCGTCGTCAGCAGTCCAATGTACAGGACGACGAGTCCCGCTTCGAGTGCCTTGCCGATGACGGGGCTAACGGCACGGTCGTCGCGGAACCGCCTGTCACTTTTGCGGCTTCGATGTCTTTCGTTCGTCCTCCGTCTACGGGCGTCCATCATTCGACCTCCGTTCGCATGTCGTGGACGACGAGATAGGCGAACCGTCGCCCCGGGTATTTCGCCACGACGCTTTGGATACCGTCATCGTCGAAGTCCCGAATCGTCGTCGTGGCGTTCTCCCGCTCGAAGTAACGCCGCCACGCGTCGGGCGTCCTCGTCTCGATCGCGACTCGATAGGTACCGTTGCCGAGCGTCGTCCGGTTGTGCGTGACGTTCGTACGGACGAGTGCGGATTCGCCGCTCGTGGAGACGACCGTTTTCTTCGAAGCGTCGAGTTTCGGTGCGCCGACGATGAGGACACCACCACGTCGCGAGGACGTTATCGGCGGGCGTGCGTACATTTGGCCGCCGTCGTTCGTCCCTCGGACGACCGCACCAGCCACGTACGTGACACGCCTGTTTCCGCTCGTGAAAACGAGCGCATCGGTCTCCACTGTCCAAACATTGCCGGAGTCGTCGAGGACTCGAAGCTCCCGGCTCTGGGTCGTCAGCTTGCCGTTCGAAAAGGAGATCCGACCGCGATGGATTCCGGTGGTCTCGACGGGGGCGAGTGCGTTGCTCATGTCGTTTGCGACACGCGCCGAGTCCGCCGTCGCGGCGTTGCTTTGGACGACCATCCCGACGCTGGCCGTCAGCGAAGCGAGCGAAAGCATGACGACACCCAAGAGGAGCGCGACGCCGACGACGTTCGATTGGGCGCGAGTCGTGCGGTCCGGACGGGTTGTGGAGGTCATACCATTCCCGCCCCCGCGAAGACGAAGTACGCGATCGCGACGAGTGCGGCCGAGTGAAGCAGTGCTTCGTAGAACCCGCGGCTCGCGTACCCCGCGAACCAGCCACACGCGAGCATGGTCGCTTGGGTAACGACGTAAAACCGATATCGGTCGCGGATCGGTTGCACCGCGTTCGGGTCGAGCGCGAACCCGGCGTTCGACGAGGAGACCGTCGATAGCTGTGCGAAACTGTCGAGGACGTACGTGTTCACGGCGACCATGATCCCGACGACGAGCAGTGCCGTCGTCCACCCGACCACGACGTACACGAGCATGTTCGAACGCAGCGACTTCTTCTGGTGGTACAGCCGCCCGATTTCGACCTGTAGCGTGTCGAAGACGGTTTCGGTATCCCCGCCGACATCGAGGGTTCCGGTGACGAGACCGATAGTTTGGTCGGCGAGCGGCGTTCCGACTTCGTCGACGAATCGGGTGAGGGCATCGCGTCGGAGATCGCCTTCGCGGCTGGTGAGGTTCGCACTGAACGCGAGGTCGTTGACGTTCGGTTGAAGCGCGCCGAGGTCCACGTCGCGGGCGACGCGCTCGACGGCGGTCGAGAACGGTCGCCCGAGACTGACGTGGCTCGACACGGCGTGGACGAAATCCTTTATTTCCCGGTCTTTCGCGTCGTCACGGCGCGAGCGCCGTACCGACACCAACCCGACCGGAAGGGCGAACGCGACGTACGAGAGCAGGACGACGTTGGTCGGCGTGTAGCCAAGGGAGAGGAGAAGCGTTCCGACGACGACCGCCGCCGGACCAAACGCGACGATGGTATTTGCGGGATTGATGAACACCGTCCGCAGGAAATCGGTGACATCCCTCGACCGTGCGTGACCCGGCGGGGATTGGTCCGCGGGACGGAGCGACGACACCATCACCGCAGCACCGGCACCGATGACGAGGATGAACGCCCCACTTCCGTAGATGATGAACGCACGAACCGAGAGCGCACCGAACGGTGCCGGTGCGGGTGCCGCCAACCCCGGCGCGAGGACGCTCATCACGGTCAACACGATGACGAGCAACGCCGGAATGACGAGCAGGACGATGAACATCTCCGCCAGCAGTTCGAGGAAATCCTGTGCCTGTTCGTGAGAGCGAGACTGGCTGTGGCTCAACATCCGCCCTTCCATCTGGAGATACTGCTCCAGCGCGTCGGGACCCTGTTCGGCGTGTTCGCGGAACTTGAGCAGAAACGGCGCGAGCACGTCCCGCGAGGGTGTATCACGCGCGACGATTCGCAAGCCGTCATCGACGCTCCCGGTCAGCGCGGCCTTGTTCAACACCTTCCGGAACGCGACCGCGGTTTCGCCGTAGGATTCCTCCCGGTCGGCGACCTTCCGAAGCATGGCGATCAGATCGTCGCTCCCCGACGAAAGTGCGCGGAGATAGCGTACCGCGCCGGGGAGCGTCCGTTCGATGTTCGACCGACGTGCACTCGCCGCCCAGCCGAGATACAATCCGCCGAACCACACCGTCGCCCGTTTTCCGCCCGTCGCGCAGACGACGGCGAGTATCGCTGCGGCGTCCACGCGGGACACGGATGGAAACGTGAGTTTCTCCAACACAGGTACGCCGCCGTGAAAGAATGACACGAGATGTGCGAGGACGGAAGGAGGGATTGCGAGTATCAATACTCCCGTCCACGCGAACAGTGCCAGAAAGACGACCCACGAGAGACCGTAGGTCCGCGACAGGAACACGTCGAAACTGGCGTTCACGTCCGTCGCGCGGTACCGTTTTCGATCCCGGTCGTGTCGCCTGTGATCGGCGTGGCGCGAGAACAGCGCGTACAGCGCGCGGTCGAGGATACCGAGGGAAGAGCCCGAGCCCATGGAGTTTCCCATGACGTCCCCGTTCGCCGTCGTGTTCGGGGTCTCGGTGAGACTCATCCGCTCACCTCCCGCGATACTCGCTCGACGGTCGCTGCTTCGTTGTTCTGCAGGTCCGCGAGGAACGAGAACAGTTCGTCGAAGTCGGTCATCCCCTCGCGTTCCAGATACTGCACGTAGTTGTGTTTGCGGTGGAACTCCGTCTCGACCTCCTCCACGCTCCGGTCAGTACGGTGGGCGAGTCGGTCGAAGAACTGGAACCCGATTTCGTGGTCGTCGTCGCCGAGTCGCGGATGGTCGTACTTCGTGTGGAACGTCCCTTCGTGGTCGCGCCATGCGACCGTGTTCCAATGAATCGTCGTGCCGTCCTTTCGAACCGTTCCACAGCGACCGTCCAACTCGGCCAGTTCGTCTTCGTTCACGAATTCGATGACCTCGCCAACGTAGCGCTCGCCGTTGACGTTTCGCGGGAAGACGACGAGGTCTATCTCCCGGAGCAGATACGACGAGAGCCCCTGTTCGACCACGCGGTTGACGAGCTTTTCGATGTTTTCCGCGTGCGTGGTGCCCAGGAGACCGTGTCCCGTGTTGAGCGATTCGGCGAACGTCTGGAAGGAAGCGGGGGTGTTGATTTCGGCGATGACCTCGACATCCGGGTTCAGGTAGTTGCACTCGGTCATCAGGTCGGCCATCGTCACCCGCTTGTAGTCGTTTTCGTGGTCGCGGGTGGTGAGCGAGACGCCGGTTTCGTGTGGCAGTCGAACCTCCCGTGACCCCTCGTCGATGCTGATTGGCCGGTCGCGGTACGGGATGAACGGCATGTGCGCGTTCATCAGCGTCGTCTTTCCGACACCGGTTTGCCCGGAGAACAGCGCGACGCCGTGGTGCTCGTACAGTTGCCAGAGGAAGGTGACGATTTCGGTGGAGATGCTTCCGGTATTCAGCAGATCGACCGGCGTCATCGTATCGGGTGCCTGTTTTCGGATCGAGATGTGCGGCCCGCCCTCGCTGATGACCGGCAGGGCGACGGCACAGCGAATGGTCTCCTCGTCGGCCACACCGTCGGGGGAAAGGTTGACCTTCGCGCTGGGGGTGCTGGCGTTGAGTTCGACACCATCGGAAGCGGCCATCTGGGTGACGACGTTGACGAACGCCGATTCGTCCTCGAACGAGAGGTTCGTCGGGATGCGTTCGCCGTGGCCGATGGCGTGACCGCGGGGAATCACTTTGATCCGTTCCCCGACCTCGTTCGCCTCGATGTCTTCGAGCAATCCGTCCCGGATTGGAATCGTGAGCTTGCCGTGGCCGACGTAATCCCGGAGGACGTAGTACACGAGGTCCGAGAGGCGGTCATCCGAAAAGCGATGGTCCACGGGCGGAACGGCGAGGTCGTACTCCGCGAGCGCCGTCCGGACGCGATACTTCGCCGCGTCGAACCAGGCGCGTGTGTTCCGGGCGGTCAATCGCCGCGAGAGGAACTGCTTCGCGCGTTCGCGGACGAACGCCGCTCGGTCGTCCACGATGTCGCCGACGTGGGTCTCCCAGATTCGGTCCTTACACTCCGTGATGAGTCGGTCGTCGTCGGGAAGGAGGTTGGGTTCGAGGACGGCGTACTTCGTGGCGAACGAGTCGGTACCCAACAGATGCTCCTGATAGACGACGACCGGGATACGGAACCCCTCGAAATCGACGGTGTGCGTCTCGATACGCTCGCTGGCGAAGCGCGCGAGGTAGTCGGCGTCCGCTGGGAGGTCGGTATCCGCGGGTGCGTAGTTCTCGGTGTGAACGACGAGATGGTCGCCCGCGGCGTCGGCGACCTCGATCTGTTCGTCGAGCGCGAGGGGGGTGAGTCGCCCGAGACAGAGGAGTTCGGCGAGCGCGTGATACTCGACGCGCCGCCGGGAGTCGGGCGAGAGGTCGGTCAGGCGGTCGATGGCACGCCGGTACTTCGGTTCGAACCCGTGTTCCACACACTCCACGGCACCCTCGCGCGTGAGCGGTCGGCGGAGATTCGCGGTGGCGAAATACTCCCGAATTCGGGTGACCGCTTCCTCGTCAGCGGCACTGAGCGTGGGCGTTCGAACGTCGTATCGAAAGCCGTCGTCCGTCTCCCGAACCGTGGCGACGACACCGGGATGGAGTTCGCGTTGGTCGCGCACGTCCGGTGCGTACCACGCGTCCGGGTCGTCCGGTGGAATCGGTGGGGGAACCGTTCTAGTATCAGACGTGGCAGGTGTGTCAGAACACGGTGAAATATCCATCGAAGACATGTCGTTATGAGTATGTTTGGTTTGACATTCTAATTTAAACCTTTGGAAATTTTGGATCATATATTGTTTTCTGGCGTAAATATTTCGGGGTGGCTACCGTAGCCAGGCCATTCGAGACGTGAGCGAGGGACACCGAAAGGAATAGACGCCTGCTGTGAGTGAGTTCGACGTATGCGTTTGGCACGGATTCGTACCGCGGACGGGGTGTTGACCGGCGAATACGAGGACGGGACGGTGGACGCTGGCACAGAGTCGTACGTCGTCGGTGACGACGCCGAACTGCTCGCTCCCTGCGAACCGTCGGCACTGTACTGCGTCGGGCGGAACTACGCGGCGACGAACGAACAGATGGACTACGAGCGGCCCGAACGTCCCGACTGGTTCATCAAGCCGCCCGTCTCGGTTCGTCCGCACGAGGCGACCATACCGTACCCTGACTGGACGAGCGAACTGACCTACGCCGGGGAACTCGCGGCCGTTATCGACGATCGATGCACGGACCTCGACGTCGACGACGTGGACGACGCGGTTCGCGGATACACGATACTCAACGACCTCGATGCGCTCGACCAGGACGGGCGAACCGCCCGAAAAGCGTTCGACGGGTCTGGGCCGTTGGGTCCGTGGATCGAGACGGAGTTGGAGCCAACGGACGTCGAGATGACGACGCACGTCGGGGGCGAACTTCGGCAGGAGGCGAACACCTCGGAGATGCTGTTTTCCCCGCGTGAAGTCGTCGCGTTCCTCTCGAAACGGTACACGTTCCAATCGGGTGACGTCGTCTCCTTCGGCAGTCCCGCGAACCCCGGTCTCGTTCGTCCCGGCGAGGCGGTCGAAATCCGATACGACGGTATCGGAACGCTCGAAAACAGAATCGTCGACGCGGATTGACCGTGGAAACCGGCGTCGGGGTCATCGTACGTCCACTCTCTTTTCGGTGAGCGCTTGTGCGGGGAGAGAACTCTCGAACCACCAGTGTGCGGATATTTATTATTCGTGCGAATGAAACTCGGGATATGCACCCGACCGTGGGAGATACTCTCTCCCTCACTGCCGAGAAGTACCCGGAACGCACCGCACTGGTGTACCCGCGAAAGGACCAAACCTGGAGCTATCGGGAGTTCGATGAGAACGTGAACCGACTCGCCAACGCGCTCTCCGAACGTGGTGTCGGAAAAGGTGACCGTGTCTCGACGCTCCTGTTCAACACCAGCGAGATGGTGCTCACGATGTACGCCGCCTCGAAACTCGGCGCGGCGTTCAATCCCTTGAACTTCCGCCTTCCCGCCGGGGAGGTGACGTACATCCTGAACGACGCCGAGAGTTCGGTACTCGTGTACGAAGACGCGGTGGCGGACGTGGTAGCGGCGGCCAGGGACGACCTCGAAACGGTCGAGGAGTTCGTCCACGTGGATGATTCGAGTGCGGACACGTATTTCTACGACCTGCTAGCGGACCAACCGACGGTGGCACCGAGCGTGGACGTCTCACAGGACGACGACTACATCGTTATGTACACTAGCGGGACCACCGGGCGGCCGAAAGGCGTCGTCCACGCCCACCGGGACATGATCGAGCACAGCATGTCCGTGCTCGTGGACCAGCAACTGACCCGGGACGACGTCGGCCTCTCGGCGGCACCGCTCTATCACTCGGCGGAACTCCACGTCTTCCTCATTCCACGGATCCACGTGGGGGCGGCGACCGTCATTCAGCACTCCTTCGATCCGGAGTTGGCGCTCTCGATGCTCGCGGAACACGACGTGACGGTCCTGTTCGGTGCGCCGACGATGTGGCTCGCGATGCTCCAGGCGGACCCGGAGTCCTACGACCTCTCTGCGCTCCGATTGGGCGGGTACGGTGGAGCGAGCATGGCACCGGCGACCATTCGCGACATCCACGAACGAATCGGCTGTGACCTCCTCCAATACTACGGAATGACTGAACTCGGTCCGGCGGTCACGGTACTCTATCCGGACGAACAACTGGAGAAGGCGGGAAGCGCCGGAATTCCGATCCTCAATCACGACGTCCGCATCGCCCGACTCGACGAGAACGGTAACGCGCTCGCGCCGGACGAGGAGGCACCGACCGGAACCGTCGGCGAGATCATCGTTCAGGGTCCGGCGTTGATGCGAGGGTACTGGAATGGTCCCGAAAAAACCGACGCGGCGATCCGTGACGGATGGTACTACTCCGGTGACCTCGGCTACGCCGACGAGGACGGCTACGTCTGGGTCAAAGACCGTGCGGACGACATGATAATCAGCGGTGGAGAAAACATCTATCCGCGAGAAGTGGAAGACACGCTCCTCGAACACGCCGACGTTATCGAGGCGGCAATCGTCGGCGACCCCGACGACGAGTGGGGCGAGAAGGTGGTCGCGTACGTCGCCGCCGAGTCGGGGACGACCGCGGAAACGCTCGATTCGTTCCTCCTCCGGAGCGACGACCTCGCCGATTTCAAGCGCCCGCGCGAGTACGCCTTCGTCGACGAACTCCCGAAGACGCCCAGCGGGAAGATTCAGAAGTTCGAACTCCGCGAGGAGGACGCGTAAGGGCGGAGCGAGCCATCACCGCGGCCACGGTTCTCCGTTCTCCCCCTCTGTTCGAATTCAAAACATTCTCCGACTGACTGTTGTTTTCATCGAGAAAAGAGTTATATCATAATACCTCGTCGGAGTTCGTGACTGCGGTTCGCCGTTCCACCCTGTCAGCCATCTATATAGTAGTATTATTCCGATATTACTACTATTGGCGGAAATTGTCCGAATAGTGGCACCAATAGCGCTCCGTTCGGGTATGACTTGAACGGTGATAATATGAACGCCTATTATAAGCGGTTTTTATGTCCCATCGGCCTCCTCCGAGTGAATGACGCGAAAATCCGAACGGGCGAACGGTGGCACGTCACGACGAAACTTCCTCGCGGTAACCGGCGTCGCTGGCGCAGCAGCCCTCGCTGGCTGTAGCGGCAGTAGCGGCGATTCCAAAGATTCGAGCACGAGCTCGGGAGGCGACGGTTCGGACACGTCCAACGATAACTCCGACAAGACGTCGGAACAGAGCGGCGACATGAAGAGCAAGGACCTCCTGACGGCAGGTGGCTCCTCGACGGTGTACCCCATCACGAACGATGCGGCGTCGCTGTGGAACTACAACGCGCCGGCGGACGACGAGGAGTACTGGCCCCACAGCAAGTACAACATCGACACGAAGAAGAACTTCGCTGACTACTGGGCCTCTCAGTACGACGTTTCGGCGAACAGCGACAAGGGCATTCCGTTCCACGTTTCCGTCGGCCTGAGCCACTCGGGCGTCGGCCTGAACAAGGTCAAGGAAGGGAAGACGGACATCGGCGACGCCTCCGCTCCCGTGCAGGCGGAACTCTCGGGACTCGACAGCTACGACAAGTTCAAGAACCACGTCGTCGGCATCGACGCGATGCAGGTCGTCGTCAGCAAGGACATCAAAGACAGTGGCGTCAAACAGATTACGATCGAAGATCTCGCCAAGGTCTACAGGGGGAAGATCACGAACTGGAGCAAACTCGGCGGTCCGGACCGCAAAATTCAGGTCGTCGGTCGTGTCGAAGGGTCGGGTACCCGAACCATCTTCCACGAGAACGTCCTCGACGGGAAGAAGGAAGCGGCCGGTGTCCAGGTGCACAAGGGCGAGAACCAGCAAGTCGCCTCGACGGTGGGTGGCTCCAACAACGCCATCGGGTACGTCGGCTACGCGTTCGTCAGCGACAAAACTCCCGCGCTTCACCTCAAAGTCGATAGCACGGTGTACTCGCAGGAGCACGGCAACCTCGGTTCGAAGGACTACCCGCTCAACCGTGACCTGCACTGTTACACCTACGAGGGAACGGACAAGTACGAAGCCGCGTTCATCGGCATGATCATCAGCGAATTCGGACAGAAGGAGTTCGTCAAGCCGCACAACTACATCATGCTTCCGGAGGATCGCCGAAAGGAAGAGAAGCAAAAGCTCAAGCAGTAAACCAGGCGGTAGCATCCGTCAGCAGCCACAGTATCAGTCATCCGGTTCCGTAACCGCGGAACCACCACTTCGGTTTCATGGACCACACAGTCGTTCACGGTGGGTAGCATCGGTGTGAACGACTTATACAAACAATGTCAGTAACACACATCCTCTCTAATCGTACCGACTCGTTCGGGTTGGGACGGTTGGCGCTCGACGAACAGATCGCCGCAGGGGTCGGCCTCTGTTCGGTCGTTGCGTTCGCGATCGTTTTCCTGATGGAACCTTCCCTCGCCGTCTTTCCCGTCATCAGCTTCCTGCTAGTGACGCTGTACGGCTGGGTTCGAAATCAGGCCGTAACGGCGCGTGCGCTCACCTTCCTCGCCACCGTCTCGACCATCGTCGTCCTCGGACTCATCACCCTGTTCTTGGTGTTCAAGTCCATGACGGCGTTTCGAATCATGGGTCTCGACATCGTGACCAAGACGGACGGCACCCTCTGGTCGTCCTCCGATCGCGTCTTCGCACTCGCCCCGATGATCTGGGGGACGTTCGTCACGACCCTCATCGCGACGTGTATCGCCGGACCGCTCGGCATCGCGGGCGCGATCTTCATCGCGGAGATGGCTCCCGGATGGGTCCGGGACATCGTCAAGCCGGGCGTCGAGATGCTCGCCGGAATCCCGTCCATCGTCTACGGGTTCATCGGGTTCAACATCGTCAATTCGGCGATGATGGACTACCTCGGACTCACCACCTTGGGAAGCCTGTTCGCCGTCGGCCTCATCATCGGCATAATGGCGCTCCCGACGGTGGTTTCGATCGCCGAGGACGCGATCACCGCCGTCCCCAATGCGATGCCCGACGGCGCGCTCGCGCTCGGCGTCACGGATTGGCAGACAATCAAGAGCGTCATCCTCCCCGCCAGCGTGTCGGGGATTTCGGCCGCCGTCATCCTCGGCGTCGGCCGCGCCATCGGCGAGACGATGGCCGCGACGGTCATGCTCGGGCACAACGCGATGTTCCCGAAACCCCTGTACAACGTCTTCGGCAACACCGAGACGCTGACGACGCTCATCGTGAGCCAGTACGGAAACGCCATCGCCGACAAGCCGTACCTCAGCGCGCTGTTCGCGGCCGGGGTCGTGCTGTACATCACCGTCCTCGCGTTGAGCATCGCTTCGCTCCTCATCGAGCGCCGCATGGAAAGTAGGCTCGGGGGGTCGCTATGAGCGACGCCTACAAGGGCGACATTCATCGGAGTATGGACACCGACTGGTGGCGAACGGTTACCATCGCCATCGTCGGCATCGCGTTCCTCTCGATGATCTTTGCGGCCGCGAACGTCTTCAGTTGGATAACCGCGACCGACATGTTCGGTTCGGTCCACCTGTACACGCTGTACGGCATCGCCCTCGTCCTGACGGGGGTCGGGGTGGTGTTCGTCGGCGTCGCTTCCGCGACCGACGTCGTCGAGACGCGTGCGAGCGACAAGACGGGAGTGCTTCCCGGGACGCTCGCCGCGGCCTTCGCGCTCGCCATAATCGGACTGGTCGTCTCCCAGACGCTCGGGATCAGTTCCACGCTCGGGTGGGCCGTTCCCGCACTGCTCGCGGGCGTGCTCGTCTTCTTCGGCGTCACGTTTGCATCGGACGACCTCGGTTCCACGCTCCCGTGGGGGCTGTTCGCCGCGTTCGTCGGCGTGCTCTTTCTCACCGGCGTCATCTCGCCGGAGTGGACGTGGAAACTGACGACGTTCGACCTCGGGATAAAAGGGATAATCGCGATACCGAGCCTCGCCTTCGTCGCCAGTTTGTTGACGGCGTGGTCGGCCGCGAAGGCCACCGAAGGGTTCGGCGTGCGGGGCCAGCAGACGGGCGCGTACTTCCTCGTCGGAACGAACGCGTTCTTCATGCTCGGATTGCTCGCCATGCTCGTCCTCTTCGTCACCGAGAAGGGAGCGGAACGAGCGCTGAAGGGATTCCACATCGGGCCGGGGTTCTCGATACACTGGCCGTTCGTGATGAACGGGAGCGGTCTCGGTGTGATGATTCCGGGCGTCAAACCCGCCATCGTGGGAACGTTTTGGCTGGTCCTCGGGGCCATCCTGGTTTCGGTCCCGCTCGGCGTCGGTGCGGCGGTGTTCCTCACCGAGTACGCCGAACGCGGATCGTTCACTTCCATCGTTGATATTGTGACCAACGGCCTCTGGAGCACGCCGAGCATCGTCTACGGCCTGTTCGGCTACGCGTTCCTCCTGCCGCGCCTCGGCGGCCGACCGAGCGTGCTCGCGGGACAACTCGTGCTCGGCTTCATGCTCCTGCCGCTCGTTCTCATCACGAGTCGTGAGGCCATCCAGTCCGTTCCGGACGCCTACCGTGACGGGAGCGTCGCACTCGGGGTAACGCGGTGGCAGACCATCAGAAGCGTCGTCCTTCCGGCGGCGGTTCCGGGAATCATCACCGGTATCATCCTCGGCGTCGGTCGAATCGCCGGCGAAACCGCACCGCTCATCCTCGTCACCGCGGGCGGCCTGAACGACCGGGGCATCCACGTGCTCGACAGCTTCCAGTTCTCGACCGCGCCGCCGTTCGTGACAAACGATGCGTTGTTGCACTCTTCGAGCGCCCTGCCGTATCAGATATACGCGGTCATCGAGGCTGGCGTCAGCGGCAGTGAGGAGTTCGGGTGGGCGACCGCCTTCCTGCTCCTCGTCGTCATCATCTGTTTCTACGTTGTCGGCATCGCGACGCGACTGTACTTCCAGCGGAAACTGAACCAATGAGCAAGACAGCTACGACTCGGGTAGACGGTGAATCGGCGGAGGAAACGAAATCGGAGTGGATGGACTACACGTTCGCGGGCGAAACGGCCATCTCGGTCGAGGACCTCGACGTGTTCTACGACGACGATCAGGCGCTCCGATCGGTTTCGATGGACATTCCGAAACGGAGCGTCACCGCACTCATCGGCCCGTCCGGATGTGGGAAATCGACCTTCCTGCGGTGCCTCAACCGCATGAACGACAGGATTCGAGCCGCACGCGTCGATGGATCCGTCGAATTCGAGGGAGCGGATATCTACGACGACAACGCGGATATCGTCCAGCTCCGACGGAAGGTCGGAATGGTGTTCCAAAGTCCGAACCCGTTCCCGAAATCGATTCGGGACAACATCACCTACGGGCCGCGCAAACACGGCGACATCGACACCGGCCTGCTCGCGTCGCTGCTCGGCCGCGACGACAAGGACGAGGCGCGCGGACTCGTCGAACGCTCGTTGCAACGGGCCGCCCTCTGGGACGAGGTGGAAGACAGATTGGACGACAGCGCGCTGGGACTCTCCGGCGGACAACAACAACGGCTCTGCATCGCCCGTTGTCTCGCGGTGGACCCCGAAGTCATCCTGATGGACGAACCGGCGAGCGCGCTCGACCCCATCGCCACCTCGAAGATCGAGGACCTCATCGAGTCGCTGGCCGACGAGTACACGGTCATCGTCGTCACCCACAGCATGCAACAGGCGGCCCGCATCAGCGATCAGACCGCCGTGTTCCTCACCGGCGGCGAACTCGTCGAATACGACAAGACGGACAAGATCTTCGAGAACCCGGCAAGCCAGCGCGTCGAAGACTACGTGACTGGAAAGTTCGGATGACGGTGGAACTGGCGGACAACACGAGGACGGTGCAGGCGACGGGGAGTTCATCGTACACCATCTCGCTGCCGAAGAAGTGGGTGGACGAGCACGGCATCGACGCCGGGATGGAACTCTCGTTCTACCCGGCACACGGCGGGGAACTCGTCATCAAACCCGACCGGGATTCCTCGGAAAACTCCAGCGAGGCCGAGCGTCCCCGCGTCGATATCACCGAACTCCCACCGACCGACGTTCGACAGGTCGTGACCGCCCTGTACGCCACCGGCAGTGAGGCGTTCGTCCTCGTCTCCGGGAATGGACTCGGTTCGGAACAGCGCCGAGCGGCGTCAAAGGCGGCATCGGGAAAGACCGGACTGGAGGTGAGCCGCGAGTCGGAGACGGAACTCTCGCTCAGGATGGTCATCGACACCGCCGCCGTCTCTCTCGAACGGACCGTCCTCCAGCTCCAGTACGCCACGCTCTCGATACAGCGTGACGTCGTCAGCGCCCTCGTTGACGGACATCTCGATAACATCGACCAGATCGATCGGTGGCACGACGATGCGTCACGACGGTTCGAAGTTCTCGACGGTCAGTTCCGGCGTGCGCTCGGCGATATACGGGAACTCGACCGACTCGGGCAGTCCCGACGTGCCACGTTCGACCGATACACGACGGCCCGGGAGTTGCTTCCCGTCGGAGAGGGGTTCCAGCGCGTGGCCGACCTGCTTTACGACCGAAGCGACATCAAGCGGGTCGCCTGGGGCGACGAACTCGACGACTGCGCTCGACGGGCGCGTTCGCTCACGGAGGAGGCGGTCGATGCCGTACTGACGGCCGAACGACCGCCGTACGACACCGTCCGGGCCGCCCGAACGCTCTCCGAGGACGTCGCGGAACTCCATCGCCGAGCGGACGCGGAGACGGATAGCTCCTACGTCTGGACGGTCGCACTGGTCGGTCTCGAACGCTCGGCGACGAGCGCGAGCGAGATCGCCGAGCGGGCGGTGCAGGCGTCGCTTCGATGACGACAATTTGATGTTTTTCGCCGGTTTCACCGCACAGGCTCAAGTAGATACAGTGTCTGGGATCGGATATATCGATGATAGACGTGGAAAATTTGCGGAAGGAGTTCGGCGAGTTCACCGCCGTTGAGGGAAGTAGCTTTTCCGTCGCCGATGGGGAGGTGTTCGGCATCATCGGGCCGAACGGGGCGGGGAAGACGACGACCCTGAAGATGCTCGCCGGACTCATCGAACCGACGGCCGGGAGCGCGCACGTCGCGGGCTACGACGCACAGGATCCCGAGATGCGGGCCCAACTCGGGTTTCTCCCGGAGGAGTCGCCGCTGTACGAGGACATGACGCCGACCTCGTACCTGTCGTTCTTTGCCGATCTCTACGACGTGCCCACCGAAACGGCGACGGAGCGGATTCACGACACGCTCGACCGCCTCGACCTAGAACACCGCGACCGGCGCTTGGGCGACATGTCCAAGGGGATGCGACGCAAGGTCGCCATCACCCGCTCGCTGGTCAACGATCCGGACGTGCTGATTTACGACGAACCCGCAAGTGGTCTCGATCCGCTCACGACGAACTACATCATCGAGTTCACGCGCGAACTGAGCGACTCCGGCAAGACCGTCGTGTTCAGCGCGCACAACCTGTTTCACGTCGAGAGCATCTGCGACCGAATCGTCGTGATGAACGACGGTCGAATCGTCGCCGGGGGGAGCGTCGAGGAACTCCGCGCGGAACACGGCCGGACGGAGTATCACGTCTCAACGACCGTCGAGGTGGCCGACGCGGTGCGGGAGAACGGAACCTACCGCCGCGTCGTAGAAAGCATGGACGCAGTCGCGGAGACACGCGAACTCGCCGAGGCCGCGGGCGGGTCCGTCGTGGACATCGAGACGCGTTCGCCCAGTTTGGAGGACATCTTCCTCGATTTGGCGACCGACGCGCCGGACGTGGAGGGGCGTCCGTGAAGCGCCGCAAGACGCTCCGCATCGCGCGCTGGGAACTCTCGAAGAACACCGGGGGGTTCGATCGGCGGACGGTCGCCATCGTCGCCGCGGTCCTCCTGCTGGTCGGAGCCCTCACGCCGATGGTCATGAGTCGAGGGAACACCGTGGACGACGGCATCTATCGCGTCGGCGTCTCGAAGGAAAGCCAGTACTACGGCCCGGTCGCGAACGACCCGACGTTCGTCGCCGTCGAACCGACTCGAAAGAACTTCGACTCGGGGCGTTTCGACGTGTTCGTCTGTCCCGAAAACGTCGTGGGCTGTCCGCGTCACGCGGTTGAGCGGAAGGACTCACCCAAAGGAAAGGCGGCACTCGCCGAACTCCGGTCCGCCGTCCAGCAGTACAACGACCGACGGATGGCGGACGAATCCGACCGCGCCGCCGCGTTTCCGGTGAACGTCACACTCCGGTACGTCGAGCAGAACGCGACGGCTTGGACGGGAACGAGCAGGCCAGGGTCACGCGTCGGTGCCCGAACGACGACGAAGGCCGGACAGGTCAATCTCGGTGGCGGGAGCGACAGCGGTGGTGCGGGAAGTCGCGGAAGCAGTGGTGCGGGAAGTCGCGGAAGCAGTGGTACGGGAAGTAGCGGCAGCGGTGGTTCGGCAAATGGCTCTTCGTCGGGTGCCGTGCGAGCGCCATCCGTCGGGAGCGGGTCGTCGCTGTTCGCCGACAATACGCGGCAGGGAACTCCCTCGGACATTTCGCCGCCGTTCCCATTCGAGTCGCTGGTGCTCGCGTTCGCGTTCGTCCTACCGATGAACTTCGTGATTCAAGCCTACGCCAGCAGCATCATCGAGGAGCGAATCAACGACCGCGGCGAACTCCTGCTGGTTTCCCCGGTCTCTCGCGGCGACATCATCGCCGGGAAGACCCTGCCGTACTTCGTCGGCATGGTCGCCATCGCGGCGGCGACGGCGCTGGGTATCGTTCACTTCACGCCGAACGTCGCCGACCGCCCGGTCGCCATCGCGGGAGCGGCTTTGATTTCCGTCGCGTCGGTCGTACCCATCGCGCTGTTGTTCCTCGCGTGTGCGTTCGTCGCCGCGATGTTCGCTCGGTCGTTCAAGGAACTCACGTTCGTCACGGTGTCGCTCAGCGTGTTCCTCACCGCGTACGCCTTCGTCCCGTCCATCTTCACCGACGTTCACCCCATCGCGGCGATATCGCCGCTCTCACTGGTCGTTCGCGTGCTCCAAGGCGAATCGGTCGCGTTCGGGCAGTACGCTTTCTCCACCCTTCCGCTATTTCTCACCGCGGGCGTGCTGTTTGCGCTCGGCGCGGGCGTCTACCGCGAGGAGGACATGTTCACCCAGCGCCCGGTTCTGTTGAAGGCACTCGACGCGCTCGACGGCCAACTTCGCGGGAAGCGGAGCGTCGCGACGCTGAGCGCGCTCTCGATTCCGTTCGTCTTCGTCGCGGAACTGCTCGCCGTCGCGCTCCTGTTCGCGCTTCCCGTCGCCCTCTCGCTTCCCGTCCTGCTCGTCGTCATCGCGGTCATCGAGGAGGTCGCAAAGAGCGCCCACGTTTACGCCGGATTCGCTCACGAGCGATTCGACCGCTCGCCGGGGACGTTCCTCGTCCTCGGTGCACTGAGCGGGTTCGGCTTCTTCGCCGGGGAGAAACTGACCGCCATCGCCCAGTTGGTCGGCCTGCCGAACCTCGAACTCGGTCGGGCGGCGTTCGGCGTTACCACCGGCCTCGGCGTGGACGCGTCGCCGCTCGTATTGGCTGGACTGCTGTTCGCGCCGCTGGTGCTCCACACCGTCACCGCGAGCATCACCGCCTACGGTGCCAGCAGGGATCGAAACTGGTACGTCTGGACG
>NZ_JBAWAC010000383.1:0-1794 GCF_049589095.1 Haladaptatus sp.
TCTTCACTCCAACCTGGAGAAAGGACCGCTCAACGTCGATACTATCTACGTGAAAACGACGATGGGACCATCGGTGGAGGTTGCCTAGAATGTCCGCAGAAGCCGAACACAAGACAGAGCACATTCCGGAGTGGAAGCGCGAGGAAGTCGCTGAGCTGACGGATTTCGTCGAGAACTACAACAGTGTCGGCGTCGTCAACATCACCGGCATTCCGAGCAAACAGCTCCAGAACATGCGCCGCGGTCTTCACGGAAGCGCGGAACTTCGCGTCAGCCGTAACACGCTGGTGCAGCGCGCGCTCGACGCCGTGGGCGGTGGCTTCGAAGACCTGGAGGAGTACATCACGGGCCAAATCGGCCTCATCGGGACGAACGACAACCCGTTCGGCCTGTACAAGGAACTGGAAGCCTCGAAGAGTCCGGCACCGATCTCGGCCGGCGAGATCTCCCCGAACGACATCCTCATCCCCGAGGGTGACACGGGTGTCGACCCCGGACCGTTCGTCGGCGAACTCCAGCAAGCCGGAGCATCCGCACGGATCATGGATGGCTCCATCCACGTGACCGAGGACAGCCTCGTCGCGGAGGAAGGCGACGAGGTTTCGCAGGAACTCGCGAACGTCCTCGCCGAACTCGGTATGGAGCCGAAAGAGGTCGGTCTCGACCTGCGCGCCGTCTATTCGGACGGCGTCATGTTCGAGTCGGACGAACTCGCCATCGACGTGGACGAGTACCGCACGGACATCGAGACGGCTGCGGCCTTTGCCCGCAACCTCTCGGTCAACGCCGTGTACCCGACCGAGCAGACCGCACCGCTGCTCATTTCGAAGGCCACGGGCGAGGCCAAGAGCCTCGGCCTGCAGGCCGAAATCGAGAGCCCGGATGTCGTGCCGGACCTCGTGAGCAAAGCGGACGCGCAACTGCGCGGACTTGCCGCACAAATCGACGACGAGGACGCGCTGCCTGAGGAGCTTCGCGGTGTCGAAGCACCCGCAGCGGGCGGCGCGGCCGAGGAAGAAGAATCGACTGACGAAGAAGCAACTGAAGCCGAGCCTGAAGACGATGACGACGACGATGATGACGACGAAGACGCAGGCGCAGGTCTCGGCGCGATGTTCGGATAATTACTAACCATGGAATACATCTACGCAGCACTCATCCTGAACGAATCGGGCGAAGAGATCAACGAAGACAACCTCACGGACGTGCTCGACGCTGCTGGCGTCGACGTCGAAGAGTCCCGCGTCAAGGCGCTCGTCGCCGCACTCGAAGACGTGGACATCGAGGAGGCCGTCGAACAGGCCGCCGCTGTCCCCGCTGGTGGTGCCGCTGCACCTGCCGGTGGCGACGACGAAGGCGCTGCTGACGAAGCCGAAGAAGAGGAAGCCGCTGAAGAAGAAGAAGAGGACGACGAGGACGAGGACGCCGGTGGCGAGGGCCTCGGCGAACTCTTCGGCTAAACGCGACGACTTCAACTCATAGATTTTTGTTCGCGCGTAATCCACCACCAGCGACGCCGTTCAAGGGTGTGAGTGTGACTACGAATAACCGTGTTTATGACCGCGAAATCCTTCGCCCTCTTGCTACGTGTCATACTGACGCTACTGTGATTACGGGATCTGAGCCGCATGAATACCGCATCGCCACCGTACTACACCCGCTCCAACCGATTCTCCTCTGCGAGAAACGCGATACGGTCCACGGCATCGGCAAGCCGACGGAGATGGTGGTCGGGAAAAGCTAGACGAGTGGCCGTTCGTGTTCGAGCAGTTGGGCGTCGAATAACGTCGTGGC
>NZ_JBAWAC010000384.1:0-1974 GCF_049589095.1 Haladaptatus sp.
GATACCTGTATTTCATCGCTCCAGACGAGTTCACCGTTCACCTCGACCGGAACGACTTGTTTCGAAAGTTCAGCTTGGAGCTGTTCCGCGGTCAATGTCAACGTCGTCACTGGCGCGGACCCCAAAAACCGTTTTTGCGACCAGTCGTGATGGAAATTGACATGAGTGCCGAGTCCGAACAGATAGGTCAAACACACGCTTATCTCGACCTCGAACCGGTCTTCGCCGACTCGCTCTATCTTCAGATACCGCGGATTCCCCTTCTCATTCTGGACGAGCGACACACCTCCATCGCCCATGACCGTGTACTGGTAGCCGTGTACCGAATGGCGCTGGGCGATGGATAACGCGGTTCGAAGCGTGAATCCACGGTTCAGAAGACGAGCCAACGTCTGCCCGAGTTCCGTCGCCATCGGGTTGCCAACCGGGGAGAGCGTTACGACGCCACCCTGACTCCCCTTCTTGACGAGTTCGTGCCCCTGTTCGTAGGATTGGCAGGCGTTCAACAGAAATGCGGACACGCCGACCTCCGGAATCGACCGCACATCGAGCGACCCATCGGAACAGAGGAATCCGTTCTCGTCTACGTGGCCGATATAGTGGATGAAATCAGCCGGCTGGGCCAGCAGATCTGCGAGCTCGCCACGCGATAGATCGTAGTGTGCGATCACGTCGAAGTCGAGCATGTCCTGTAATCCGTATATCTCACGAACGACGTTCTCGTCCATCATCCCCTCGTCGTTACAGACGACGTGTATGGTGATGGTGTCCGAAGAAGGGCGACGGTCGATACGCCCTCGAAGCGCGCTTACATCCAGTTTGTTGACCTTCAGTGGGTATCCCGGGCCTGCCCACGCCTGCTCGACGACGTTCGGCATCGCGTCCACCTGAAATATGTCGTGCTCGTCCACCGCTTCCCACCCGCTCGCCCCGCGAGTCAGGGCACCCGATATCGAGGATCGGAAGAACTCCGTCTGGGCGTTGGACATCGAATTGGCTGCTTTGGGGGTTGGTTCGTCCGGAATTCGGACGAGCGCGAGGTCACGGGCGAGGTACGGTACGTACTCGATACCGCTCGCCGTCGGGGCGAGATCAACCCCCAACTGCCAGTTCGGGACGAACGGTTCGAGCGTCTCGAACGGCACCGAAAGGTATGCCGCGAGTCGTTCCGGAAGCGGGGTAGTATAGAGTTTGGCGAAGTCGAAATCGACCAGTGGTTCGACTCGTTCTCGCTCGTGGAGTTCTATCCGGTAGTAGCCTTCCGTCCGGGTCAGACAGTCCAGCAGAAACGTTTGTCGGAGGACGCGGCTGACGGTTTCGCCGTACCCCTCGGAACCGACGAGCGGGTACTCGAACGATCCGGCGACGAGACGTGGGTCGTCCCCTGGGATCACGGTCGCACCGAGATAGTACGCGAGCGGCGCTATCGGATAGACGTGTTCAGGGTCCGGTGGGACGACGAGTTCGACACCCGAATCGACGGGTTCGAGGGTATCGGGCGCGGAAAACTCCTCACCGTACTCGATGAGCGGCGGATGGCCCCGAAGTGTAGGGAACGAGCGCTCGGGCGAGAGCGTCTTCAGCGCCGATCCGAACAGCGAGATGGCGCGCATAACGTCCCGGATGTCGTCGGTGACGGTTATCGTCCCCGCTGGCTGGTCGTGGTACGAGCGCGCACCGACGTACACGGTGGTGTCGGGGTCGAACGAAAAGAAAGCGCTCTTTCCTTCGTATTCGATTCGCATCGAGCTATCGAGTAGCAGATACAGCTTCATCGGTGCCGAACTCAGCTCGACCAGATACGCCCCGGATTCGAAGGAACAGTCCGATTCGTTCGAGGTTTCAGCCACCATCGTGCCGTCTCGCTGGCGAATCGTTATGGGCACCGATTTCGGTACTTCGAGAGCGGTCGTCTCGATTTCGACGGCGGCATCGACCGGAAAGTAAAACATCGACGTGTCGGCAGGCATCAAA
>NZ_JBAWAC010000385.1:0-3509 GCF_049589095.1 Haladaptatus sp.
CGCCGTCGCGCTCGCGACGGCGTTCTTCTCGCCTGCCGTGGCGCTCATCCCGGCGCTATTCAGCATCTGGCACAACGTCAGCGGCCCGGCGTTGGCATCCTACTTCTCGCGGGGGAGTAACGCCGGATCGGCCTCCCGGCCACCGGTATCCACCGACGACTGAGTGGGTCGGCTCAATCGTACGCAACAAAAGTGGCCCGACTACTTGGCACGACGGCTCACCAATCATTGATCCATCGTTAACGCCGGTATCTCGGGTAATCGAATACTTCACGACGCGAATCCGGGACTTTCGTTCGGCAACAATGCACTGGCGAGACTCTGCCACGACGTCATCGTACAACCCAACTTCTCCGACGCAGTCGATCTTTCGCTCTTCAAACGGGCCCGTCGACACACGAGGTGAGCGATCGAACGCGGCTTCCGTCCCGATCGTTTTCAACAGCGAGACGCCCGCCACTATATATCGGTTCGATAAACGACGTGGTACTAGCGACCTGCTTCGAATAGCACCGGAAAATAATTTTATGATCGTGGAAAAGTAGCGAGACATGTGGACCTAATACACGTCTGTCTCAACGTGACGGATGCCGAGGAGTCAGTCCTGTTTTACACCGAACAGCTCGGTTTCGAAGAGTCGTGGTCGTTCGAGAGCGGCGACACGATAAACCGGTACGTCACCGACAACGATGGCGTCGAAATTCAGCTCTCGGATACTAGTGGGGTGGATGAAATGGATGCCGGCACCGCTTGGGACCACCTGGCGCTGTCGGTCGAAAACGTCGACGAGGCGTTCGAACGAATCGATCACTTCGGGACCGTCCAAGAACCACAGGATCAACCCGCGGCAGGAGCGCGCACAGCGTTCATCGAAGACCCGGACGGTCACGTCGTGGAACTCGTCGAACCACTCGAGGAGTAATTAACAGTTGGAGCGTGGCTTGTAGCGGGAATCTTCCGAATTTGATTCTCATCCTGATCCGAGACGAGAAGTATGTTCCTAGGTAACACTTAACAGTGTACAGGTTGGGTAGGAACACGAGTCTAGGGACTCGGACAGGAGCATACAGGCATGGAGTTCGAGGGTGAATTCGAGCTTGAGGGGGTAGAGCCGGAGGACGCCTGGGTCGTATTGTCGGATCCCGTCGCCGTTCGGGATGCGCTCAAGGGATGTCGGTATATCGTCCCGATGGACGACGGCGGCTTCGATTTCGACAATTACGAACCGGAGGAGGACGTCCCGACGTTGCCCGACGTCGATCCGGAGGTCGTCGCGGATCGAGCGTTCGTGGAAGGGGGCAAGTACGCGGCGTTGATGCAGATCGGCGTCGGGAGCGTGAAACCGCGATTCGAAACGCGGGTCACCATCACCGAACGGGAGTATCCCAAAATGGTGGCCACCGGCGGTGGTGCCGCCTCGGACAGCAGTTTCGAGATGGAATCCGGAATGACCATCAGCGAGACTGACTCCGGGTCGAAGGTCGAGTGGTGGACTGGGGCCGACGTTTCCGGGCGGATTGCACAGTTGGGCGGCCGGGTACTCAACCCGGTCGCCGACAAGATAGTGAGCCAGTTTTTCACGAACATCCAGCAGCAGATGTCGGACGTCGACGAGAGCGAACAGGGACGGAGCATCACGAACCGACTCAGGAACTTGCTATGAAAGCCGCACAATTCGAACATCACGAACCAACGACTGTCGACGAGGCGGTGGATCTCCTCGGCAGTCTCGACGAACCGACCATCCTCGCCGGGGGACAAAGTCTCGTTCCCCTGATGCGGTTTCGACTGGCCCGACCGTCGACGGTCGTCGACCTGAACCGTATCGAGGATCTCGACTATCTTCGCGAGGAGGACGGGTACCTGAAGATCGGTGCCCTCACGCGGCACGTCGAGATCGAGGAGTCAGCGCTCATCGACGAGAAGTACGGCAGTTTTGCCGATACCGCACCGCTCGTCGCGGACCCGCAGATCCGCAACCGGGGAACGGTCGTCGGCTCGGTCGCCCAGTCGGACCCGAAGGGGGACTGGGCGACCGTACTGTTGGCTCACGAGGGAGACGTTGTTGCACGGGGACCTGACGGCGAACGCGTCATCCCCGCGGACGAGTTCTTCCTCCTCCCCTACGACAACAACCTGGAGGAGGGGGAACTCGCCACCGAACTCCGAGTACCGGTGCCGCCGGACGACGAAGGGAGCGCGTATCACAAACTGAAACGGAAGGTCGGCGACTACGCGATGGTCGGAGTGGGTGCTCGCGTGAGAGTGGACGATGGCGTCATCACCGACGCGACCGTCGCGCTGACGGCGGTTGACATCACGAACGTTTCCGTTCCCGACGCCGCCGAGGCGCTCGAAGACGAATCGCCCAGTGCCGACCTGTTCAAACGGGCGGGTGAACTCGCCGCGGAGGCGTCGAATCCCGAAGCCGACGAACACGGGAGCGTCGAATACAAGGAAAACATGGTCCGGGTCCTCACGCAGCGGGCGCTTGCCGACGCAACGGAACGGGCGGGAGGGGACTGACATGAACCAGACGAAGGACATCACACTCACGATCAACGGAACCGAACACGAACTGAGCGTCGAACCGCGAGAGCTACTCGTACACGCGATTCGGGAGAACCTCGACCTGACCGGCACGCACATCGGCTGTGACACCGGAAACTGCGGGGCGTGTACGATCAACATGGACGGCGAAGCCTACAAGTCGTGCCTCCTCTTCGCCGTGCAAGCCGACGGGAGCGACATCACGACCGTCGAAGGAATGGGAAGCTTGGAGGAAGCAGAAATGGGAGAGAGCGACCTCCATCCGATTCAGGAGGGCTTCCGCCAGATGCACGGCCTCCAATGTGGCTACTGCACGCCGGGCATGATCATGGCCGGAAAAGCACTCCTCGACGAGAACCCGGACCCAACGGAGGCGGAGATCCGTGAGAAGATCAGCGGCAACCTCTGTCGATGCACGGGGTATCAGAACATCGTCAAGTCCATCGAGTACGCGGCGGACGTGCTCAACGGCCGCGAACCGCCGGAGTCGCCCGTCGAAAACGAACAGACGGACGCCGAAGCGGAGGCTACCGCGACGGACGGCGGCGAGGCGACAGACGGAGGCCGGGCGACGGGATGCGGTGCGGACTCCTGCTGTCGGGATATGTCGGGGGACGGAACGATCGACGGGACCCGGGCCGCGGACGACGGAGGTGACTCCCCATGAGCAGCGAGTTCGACCGCAGCGAAAAACCGGACGAGGGATATCGACACGACGTCGACGGCGGACCCCACCCCGAGGCCGACCACGGACACGGTCGCGGGGGCATGGGCCAGGAGGTAAAACGCAAGGAGGACCGACGGTTCATTACTGGACGGGGCAACTACGTTGACGACATCAAGAAGGACGGGGAAACGGTGGTCGACCCGGTCTGCGCCATGGACGTCGTCACGGACGAGGCTGCCGCGACGGTCGACCTCGACGGCGAGACCTACTACTTCTGTGGACAGGGATGCGC
>NZ_JBAWAC010000386.1:0-8869 GCF_049589095.1 Haladaptatus sp.
TCCCCTCCACCACACACCCCCACACTTACAACGGCAACGTGGGGCCCCCGACAAACGGATCAAACAATCGACGGAAACGCGCGTTTACAACGGCAGTCCAGGGTCGAGAGAAAAGAATTCCACAACAAAAGGTCAATATTCGCGGGAAACAGAACCTCTGCACCCCGTTTACAACGGCAACGCGGTGTCCATGCAACTCCCACCCAATCGATATCCTCCCTCGCATCAGAAACCTCGTGGCACTCGAAGAACAGTCCGATAACTAGACCACCGATGTCGTTCCGATCATCGGCCATTCCGACACCCGATGTCGTTCCGATTCCGTCGTCGTTCTCCCGATGGCATTCTGATCCCGGCGTCGTTCCGAGTCTCGGTATCTTTCCGACCACGGAAGCCGCTCCGAAGCATTTCGCTGAATTTATCACGAAAGCTCGCCGAACTTACAGCGGCAACCCGGTCCGATACGGTGACGGTCCGTTCCTTTTACGACGACAATCCGTCCTGTTACAGCGGCAATCCGGTCCGTTACAACGGCAATGAGGGGTGTAAAACAGCTTCGATACACCGTCTACCATCCTATCTCGATAATTACAGCGGCAGTATGGAGGTATGTTTAAATACCCTCACTCGACATAGGGTTCATAGATGTCCGAGTCAGTGGACTACTTTGGAGACGACACGGTTATTTTCAACGACAAGGAACTCCTTCAGGTATCTCATCTCCCCGACGGCGACCGAATTATCGGCCGTGAAGACGAATTGCGACGACTTGGTACCGCGCTCCGGCCCGCACTCACTGGCAACACCCCGAACAACATCTTCCTCTACGGAAAGACCGGCACCGGAAAATCCCTCTGCACGAAGTTCATCAGCCGACAGATGATGCAACGTGCATCGCAAAACGGGGTGAACGCTGGCTTCGCGTACATCGACTGTCTACAGGACTCGACTGAAACCCAAGTCGTCCAATCCGTCGCGGACCAACTCAACGACGAGGACCTCACCGGGACGGCCATCCCCGAGCAGGGAATCAGCACCTCGATGTACTACAACCGGCTGTGGACCGTCCTCGAAAGCATGTACGATGTCGCCATCATCATCCTCGACGAGGTGGATAAACTCGAAGGAATCGGGGACACGAGCGGCGACACTGCCGGTGACAACCTCCTCATGAACCTCTCGCGTGCGAGCGAAGCTGGAAAGATCGACGCGTGCAATCTCGGCGTTATCGGCATCTCGAACAAGATCCGATACAAGGACGAACTGAACGAGCGCGTCAAAAGCAGCCTCTGTGAACGCGATTACGTCTTCCCACCCTACGACGCCACACAGCTGCGAGAAATCCTCGAATCGCGCCGCGACGCGTTCGTGGACGGCGTGCTCGAAACCGACGTCATCCCGAAGGTAGCCGCACTGGCCGCCCGGGAACACGGCGACGCCCGCAAGGCGATCGACGTGCTCCGCTTTGCTGGCGAAGTCGCGGAGGAAGAACGCGAGTCGTTCGTTCGGGACGCCCACGTCGACGTCGCACAGGAACGGGAGGGCGCGAATCGCATCTCGGAACTCATCTCCAAACAGCCGCCCCACGCGCGATACGTCCTGCTCGCGCTCGCATCGCAAGTCCAACAGTCGAACGATGACGAGCCGAAGATTCCGAACAAGGTGGTCCAACACTCCTACCGACAGATATGTGAACAGATGGATTCAGAGCCCCTGAAGGAGCGACGCGTCAGGGATTTGCTGACCGAACTGGAGTTCCTCGACCTCATCAAACAGGACCAGCGCGGACGCGGACGAGGGAAGGGCAAACACACGGTCAACAGCCTGTACGACGAACCCAAGCTGGTCATTCAAGCGTGCCAAAACGATTTCTGAAACACCCTCGTCGGCCTCGATACGAGTACTTCCAACATTCACCACCTCCAAAGCGTCGAAGAAAATCCGGCCTATCGATCCGATTCAGGCGTCTCGTCCCCCGAGCGTTCGTGGACCGTCATCAGAACGTCCTCTTTCGGTCGTGACGTGACCGTTGGGATTACCTCCAAGTTCCGATCCGAGGCGAGTTCGAGGTGGTAGTTCTGATACAACATCGCGAGGATGAGCCGTGCTTCGAGCATGGCAAATCGGTCGCCAATACAGCGCCGCGGTCCCGCCGCGAACGGGAAGTACGCGAGCGGCGGAAGGGACCGTTGGAACTCCTTCGTCCAGCGTTTGGGTTGGAACGCGAGCGGGTCGTCGTACCACCGCGAGTCGCGGTGAACGACCCATTGGCTCATGAACACTCTCGCGCCTGCCGGGATCCGATAATCGCCGATTTCGTCGGTAGCCTTCGCCTCGCGAGTGATAAACGGCACCGGCGGGAGCAGTCGCATCGACTCCTTGACCACCTGTTCCGTGTACGTGAGTTCGGAGAGGTCGGCCATCGTCGGCCGCTCGCCGCCGAGCACCTCGTCGAGTTCCGCGACGAGTTTCGCTTCGACTTCCGGGTGCTGTGCGAGGAGATACGTCGTGTACGTCAACGAGACTGCCGTCGTTTCGTGGCCTGCAAAGAGGAGCGTAATCGCCTCGTCGTGGATCTGTTTCTTCGAGAGCGTGCCACCGTCCTCGTCGTTCGCGTTGAGCAGCATCGAGATGACATCGTGCTCACCGGGGTTGGTGCGTTTCTTCTGGATGATCTCGTCGACGACATCGTCGAGGGTCTCGCGAGCCCTGTCCATTCGCCACCTCGACGGCAGCGGAACGTTCTCCGGGAGCATGATGTTCGGAAGGCTGGAGGTCGCCGGAAGAAAGTCGTTGACCGCCGTCTCGATGTCCCCAACGTAGCGGTCGATATCGACGCCGAACAACGCTTGTGCGACGACGCGCAACGTCAACTCCATCATATCGTCGTGGATCGAACGGGTTTCGCCGTCCCGCCAGTTATCGATCGACGCATCGGTGAGGTCGGTTATCATGTCGGCGTAGACCTCGATACGGTCGGGGTGGAACGCCGGTTGAATGACACGCCGGTTCCCCCGCCACTCCTCACCCTCACTGTTCAGGATACCGTTTCCGGTCAAGGGACCGAGTACGCGCTGGAACTGATTTCCCTTCACGTAGTTCGTGTTGTTGTAGACGAGGACCTGCTGGATATCGTCGGGGTGGTTGAGCTGATAGACGTGTCCGTGATGATCCTCCCAATGAACGACGTCGCCGTACTCGCTCGCCATCCGCTCGCGGAAATCGAGACCGCCTAGAATCGCATGTGGTGCCGCGCCCACGACCGGGAGCCCCGACGGCCCTGGTGGGAACTTACCGACAGCTGGTTCGTTACTCATCTATTGAACGGAGGCCCGCGACTCTATTGAGGACTTATTCTAACATGCTAGATCCATTTATAACATCGATACCGTTTCACGCTATGGCCTCCGAAACGTTTCGATATGCCACACTCGTGCTCTCTCGTGAGATATCTATCCCGGTATTCGACCGATTCAACCGCTCATCGGCCATCTCGATCGATTCCATGCGGTACATGAGTCCGGTCGCGGACGGGGAATACTTCGGTCTAACTGACATCAGCGGTGATCTTTCGGTCGCTGAGGAACTATTGGAGTCGAGCGACGAAGTACTCCAGTACGACATCGCGGGTACCGACGAACGCGGCGTCATCTACGCTCATTACCGGAGCGACGGGCCGATCGACGACCTGCTCAGCATCCTCTACCGCAACAAAATCGTCCTCGATTGGCCGGTCGAACACCGCTTGACGGACCGCGGACCCGAAATCAGGTTCACGGTCATCGGAACGAACGGCAACATTCAGCGTGCGATCGACGACGTCCCGGATTTGGTCGATGCCTCGGTCACTCGAATCGGGCATCTCGAATCGAAAAGCGAATCGACAGCCGTGTTGACCGATACGCAAACCGACTTACTCGATCTAGCAATCCGAGAAGGGTACTACGAGGTACCGAAAGAGACGACCCAGCGCGCCCTCGCGGACCGCCTCGGTGTCACTCCGGGAACGGTCGGTGACCGTCTCCAACGTATCGAACGTCGCGTCATGACCGAGTACGCACAGAACACCGAGATGTGAGTCATGATCGAGTACGCACAGAACACCGATATGTGAGATGACCTCCGGGTCCGGCCGTACCCGCCCAACAAATTTTGTATCGTGATATGCAGTTTATTTCTCGTGAGCGTACCGGATTCCCAGCCACGGTTTGATACTATCTCGCGTCGAACAGCTATCATGACCCGCGTCCAGGAGTTAGTCGAGTACCTCGCGGGGGTCGACTCGCTCGCGGTCGTCTGCCACGACAACCCCGACCCGGACTGCATCGCAAGCGCGCTCGCGCTTTCGGTCATCGCCGAGTCGAACGGTGTCGAGGACGTGGAACTCTTCTACGGAGGGGCGATTTCGCATCAGCAAAATCGAGCCTTCGTCAACCTGCTCCACGTTCAGTTGGACCACCTCGATACGTTCGACCCCGAGGAGTTCGACCGCGTCGCGTTCGTCGACCATTCCACACCGGCAGGGCATACCGAACTCGATGCCGTGAAGCCGGACATCGTCATCGACCACCACGCCACGGAGAACCCGGAAGCCGAATTCGTGGACTTGCGGGAGGATTACGGCGCGACGGCGAGCATCCTCGTCGAATATCTTCGCGACCTCGGTATCGAAGCGAACGTTCAACTGGGGTCCGCGTTGTTGTTCGCCCTCCACCGCGAGCGAATCGACTTCATTCGCAACCCCACGCCGCACGAGTACGAAGCCGCGCTGTACGTCTGTCGGCACGCCGACCTCGACCTGCTCGAAGAGCTCTACGGTGCGGCGTTCTCCCCGGCAACCGTGGATGCCATCGGCGAAGCAATTCGCAACCGCGTCCAGCGCGGGGCGACCCTCGCCACGTCGGCCGGTCGGACCTCGGAACGGGATGCGCTCGCACAGGCCGCCGACTACCTGCTGAACGTCGAAGGCGTGGATACGGTACTCGTCTTCGGCGTCGTCAACGGATCGGTCGAGATGAGCGCGCGGTCCATCGACCCCCGCGTCCACGCGGGAAACGTCCTCCAACAGGCGTTCGGCGACGTCGGAAGCGCAGGTGGACACGCAGACATGGCCGGGGCACAGATTCCGCTCGGTCTGTTCGCCGACGCGGATGCCGACGACGACGATCTCGTGGAGTTCGCCTCGCGCCGCGTGCTGCATCGATTCTTCGACGCGCTGCATCTCGAACGGGGCGAAGCGTGAGGAGAAACCAGCATCTTAAACTTCGCCAATAACCGATACCGAGTATGAGCCTCGAAATCCAACACGAGTGTCCCGAGTGTGGAGGCGAACAGACGTTCTGGCGCTGTGCGAGCACGAACCTGCACCTCGGCGAGAAAACCAAGTGGCACTGCTCGGAGTGTGACTACGCGCTAGTGCGCATCGACGGCGACATCGATTCGGCGTCGGCGTAAGTCAAAGTTGATTTTCGTATTTTACAGTGTTTGACGGCGAGTGACGACGTTTCTCTCGACTATCGTTCGATCGTCGATTCGGCTCGGTAAATCCGATATCGCTATAGCAAATATGGATCTCCGAGCGCGAACACCATCTACGACTTTCCGAGCGCGAACACCACCGCCACAACCGCCGTCTGTGGCGGGGGGAGTTCTGAACGTGGTCGTCTCCGTATGCAATGGGGCGTCTCGTTGCGGATACCGTCGTGGCTGCGGTCGTCTTCTCGCGGAGTGCCCTCGCTGACAACGTCCATCGCGTGATCGTAGTTCCACCTGAAAACACCCGATCCGATACTGGTGAACCTGCTATAGCCGGTCCTGTACTTAATCCACCGACGTGCCGTCCATTCGTATATGCGATTCGAGTTAACGGAAGACCAACGCTCGCTTCGGGCGGACGTTCGTGAGTTCGCGGAAAACGAGATCAGACCGACGGCAAAAGGGTTGGACAGACGTGGGGAATACCCGGCCGAAATACTCGACGAACTCGGTGCTCGACGATTGACCGGGTTGACGCTTCCCGAAGAATACGGAGGGCGTGGCGAAGGGCTGGTCGAACTCGCTTTGGTCGTCGAGGAGCTTTCGGCGGCGCTCATGTCGGTGGCCAGTACCCTCGGGCTTCACCTCGGCGTCGCAACGGTCATCGAGCGGTTCGGGACCGATGAGCAACGCGAAACGTTCCTTCCGGAGATGGCGACGTTCGAAACGGTCGGCGCGCTCGGGCTGAGCGAGGCGAACGCGGGCAGCAACAAACTCGAAATGGAAACCACGGCCGAACGACGAGGGGACGAGTGAGTCCTCGACGGCCACAAACAGTGGGTGACGAACTTCCTCGACGCCGACTACGTGCTCACGTACGCCAAAACGGGGTCCGACGAGGACGCACCGCACGACATCAGCGCGTTCCTCGTTCCGACCGAGGAGTTCGAGGTCGAGACGGTGTGGGAAACGCTCGGTGCAAACAGCGTCAAGTCCCCGCGCGTCTCGCTCTCGGATGTCCACGTCCCCGCCGACCTGCTCGTCGGAGCCGAAGGTGACGGGTACGTCCAGCGCGGTCGAGTCCATACCGGTGTGAACGTTCCCGCCCGCGGTGTTGGCATCGCCCGTGCGGCCCTCGAAGACACGATATCGTACACGAAGTCCAGGGAGCAGTACGATGGGCACATCGGTGATTTTCAGGGAGTACGATGGGAAATCGGAAGGATGGCCGAACGTGTCGATATCGCACGGTTGCTCACGCTCCGGGCGGCCGACCGTGCTGACCGCGGCCTCGACGTAACTCGGGAGTTCAGCATGGCGAAAATCAACGCGACACAGGCCGCGGTGGACAACGCGAACGATGCGATCCAACTCCACGGCGGCGTCGGATACACGACCGAACATCACGTTGAGCGGTATCTCCGCGACGCGAAACTCCTCACCATCGCAGGTGGCCCGAACGAAGGCCACAAGAACACGCTTGCCGATGCGGTGTTCGAACGACACGGTGACTGAGAGACGCTTCGACACGGAGGGATTATTCCGACCGGGGACGAGGTTTCGACACTTTTCACGATTTACGCGAACGAACGGGAGACGATTACGGACGCACTCGAAGGCATTTCCGGGATGGACCAGATACATTCGATTTCCGAAATGGACCCAATGTTCCAGCGAACGACCGTTCAACGGCCGGGAAACGCGATACGCGAACTCCTCGTCGTTCACGATGGGAGAAAACAGATCAGCCAACCGTTGACGTCGCGAGGGTTCGTGTGTAGCGGCCCGATAGACATCCGTGACGGGCGGGAGTACTGGACCCTCGTGACGAACCACGACCGACGGACGGTTCAGGTGAAGTTCGACGAGGTTCGTGAGGAGATGGATGCGGAAATCAACATCAGGGGAATGAAGCAAGCGAGTCGGCAGACAACCGTGAATAGCCTCCCGGTTGACCGACTCACGAAACGCCAACTGGAAGTGTTTCAACTCGCCCGCGAACGTGGATACTACGACTATCCGAGGAAAGCGTCGGCCGGAGAGTTAGCGGACGAGTTGGATATCTCCACATCGACGCTCCACGAGCATCTCCATAAAGTCGAAGCCACCCTGCTCGGGCAAACCAACGCTACATAGCTCTCTCGAAGCCGTCCCACGAAATCGAACGGATCAGTCCGCCTTATCGTTCACAGACTACGGACGCGTTGTATCGGCCGACTTGCGTTCCGTTGTCGTACAGTTCGACCCGGAGTTGTCCCGCGAGTGGGACGGTGCCAACGTATCGTCCCCATCCGGTCGCGTTCGGAGCGTCGCGTTCCGGATACGCCCGAAATAGCCGCTTTCCATCCAGCGTCGCATCGAGTTTCGTGACGGTGGCACTCCTGTTCCATTGGGTCATGAGCATCACTTTGGTGCCGTCCATCGTCGGCTTGACGACCCACGCCGCACCGTCGCTCGATTCGTTCGTGACGGTACAGGGTTTCGTGGTGGACGTCGTCGTTCGGTCCGTCGTCACCGAGGTCGTTTGGCCTGTCGCCGTCCGATCCGTGGATCCAGTGGTCACGGGGGACGTCGTCGAGGCGGTCTGCGTTCCCGTGGTCGACGTCGAACCGAACGTCGCACCGTTACAGCCCGCGAGAAGCAAGAGGAGGACTAAACTGAGGGGTTTCAGGATTTGTTTCATCCATCAGTGAAGGAATAATGAAATCATATATCTTGTGATCTGATAGCAGCCACAGTCGTCGAAAAACCACGTTCCCCCTTGCGAAAACGGGAAGCTACATCCCGTCGAACCGACTTACTCGTCCAGCGCCTGCCACGAGAGCCGCAGGTTCCGCGCGGCGCTCGCTTGATCGATTCGCTTTGCAGTCGTCTTCCGGGGTGCCGCTTCAAGGACTTCGTCGTCCTCTCGGGCGACGGCGTTGAACGCCTCGGCGAGTTCGTCCAGCGTTTCCCGGTTCTCGATTTCCGTCGGTTCGGTCATCAGCGCCTCGGAGACGATTTCTGGCCACTTCGTCGTCGGCGGGTGAACGCCGTAATCGAGCATGCGTTTCGCCACGTCGGCGGCGTCCTGATCGCCCGCACTGGCAACGAACTCGTGGTGGAACGGCGAGAACGGCACCTCGTACTCGATCTGCGACCCGAGATAGTTCGCGTTGAGGACGGCCTTCGCGCTCGCGTCGCTCAATCCTTCGTCGCCGAGTCGAGCGATGTAGGCGTAGGCTTTGACCAGCACGAGCCAGTTGCCCGTGAAGCCGTGGACCTTGCCGATGGTGAGTTCGGGGTCGAACCGTTCGTATCCAGATTCAGTTGCTCGCGGCGTCTCGCCGCTCGCTCGTTCCGAGGCGCTTTGCGCCTCGCGCTCCCGTACCCGCGGGGCGGGCAGGAACGGGGC
>NZ_JBAWAC010000387.1:0-2195 GCF_049589095.1 Haladaptatus sp.
ACCCAGGTGAGAAGCGAGGAGAACGCCACCGATGAAGATGGCGATGAGCGGCAGGAGATGGAGGAACTGGATATACGGATCCGAGGAGTTGGTGATCAGATCGACGCTGTCCCGAAGATAGTTGGAGTCATCGGAACCGGAGATGGTTTGGGAGATTTCGACGAACTGCGCGTTGTAGAAGTACCACGTGACGACTTGCCACTTCTCGGCGGCGAACGAAAAGGTCGGTAGCTCGTCGAGCGTGACGAAAGCCCACGTCAAGCCATAGCCGCCGAGAAACGCCCCCACACCGGCTAAAAGCCCGGAAAATAGCCGATTTCGGTAGGTATGGTTTATCCGCCTCGTTGATTGCATGGTGAGTGGAGTATTCTATCAACCCATAAGCCTTGTCGAGTCGTGGGAAATTCCAAATCAATAAGTGTGACATATTATTCCTCCAAGTCGAGAGCGATACGTACGACAATTCTCCCGAAACGACCCATAGCACTCGATTCGACGCTCGGTTCTCTTCGACCCACTCGTGTTTCCGATGGGTCCGACGGGCGGAGAAGTCCGGATGCCCGACGATCCTCTCAACACGACAAACAAGAGGATTGTTCAGCAAAATTCGTCATTTCTCGGACCGTTTCAGGACCCAAACACCGCGAAAACCGGCTGCAAACCGGAATTTGACCGACCCGAGAAATTCGGTTCGACCACCGTTTCACCGAGTTTTTTCCGAAGACGCCTCGCTTATCCGGAATATAATAAAGGGGGTAGCGGTATTCGTATGAAATACGCCCGAAGCCCGGGTGTACTACCAGGCAAGTGTTCGACGGTGCCGGAGGCTCTGGTGGCGAGTTGGCTTCTCGCCATGTTTCGGCCATGCCTCCCACGAAAGTTTGTCATCTCGAACGCGTGCCGACTTTTTAGGAACAGGATACGAATAGTGAGAAGCGGTTTCGATAACAGACCAATGAGCCACGACACACTTGACGACGTAGACCGGGGCATCCTTCACTTGCTCCAAGAGGACGCACGCAATATGACGACGACGGAAATCGGGGATGCTGTGGGTGTCTCCGCCAGTACCGTCGGAAATCGACTCCAACGTCTCGAAGAGGCGGGAGTCATCAGAGGCTATCACCCACAGATCGACTACCACGAAGCGGGATTCCCGCTCCGCGTTCTCTTCATCTGCACCGCTCCGATCCCCGAGCGCGAGGAACTGGCGGCGGAAGCACTCGACGCGTCGGGCGTCGTCAACGTCAAGGAGATCATGGTCGGCGTGCAGAATCTCCACGTCGAGGCGGTCGCGACGACCCGCGAGGACGCGACCGAGGTCAGCAAACAACTCGACGACATGGGTCTGGACGTCGTCGATCAACTGCTGGTGAAAGACGAACACATGCAACCGTACGACCACTTCGGTCAGAAGGACGTCTCCGACTGACGCCGGGAATTATTTCGAAATTGGGGAAATACTATCTTTAGGATGGGATTCACACAGATTTATCCGACATACTTAACCATTGACGAATCTTAAGGCAAGTACTGGAATGGAACATACTTCCTACCATTTGCAGGACGGCGAGCGGCCCAGTACCGCCGTCGTCAATGCGATCGCGGATCACGAGGACGCGTCACCCGACGAGATCGGTCCACGTCTATACGACGCTGTCGACCCCGATGCATTGGATTCGTTGTTTCGGCCGCGAGTCGACGGGCAGAATCGGATCGGCGGCAAAGCGGTATTTAGCTACCGTGGGTACGAGATCACGTACGAAAGCGACGGGATGATACACGTCACGGACGACACGGACACACCGTCCGGTGCATCCGAAACCGCACCTGCAGACGAGTGATCAAACCAACGCCGAGAGCTCGGAACCGATAGCCGCAACGTATTCGGGTCGGTCGTAGCCGAGTCGCTTCCGCCAGACGTTCTCGTAGGATGGATGAAGCAGCGGCAAGACCGTCACGCCGAGTCGCTCGCATTCGACCGGCGAGAGCACGCGTTCGAGAAAGCCGTTCATTCGAATCGACTCGAAGTCGAACAGGAGTTTCGTGGCGTGTTTTCCCGTCGTGACGACGACGGACGGGTCGACCCGTTCGATTTCCGTTCGCAAGTGATCGAAGCAGTTCGCCAACTCCTCGGCGCGTGGCTCGCGGTTCGAGCCGTCGTCCCCCTCGGGAAAGCACTTCACGGCGTTGGT
>NZ_JBAWAC010000388.1:0-8208 GCF_049589095.1 Haladaptatus sp.
CGGAGAAACTCGGCGACGAGAAACGGATCTGGTTGATGGTTCCCGCCGGTGACCCCGTGGACGCCGCCCTCGAAGATTTGGAACCGTACCTCGACGCGGACGACGTCGTCGTCGACGGTGGAAACTCGTACTTCGAGGACTCCGTGCGCCGGAGCGAGACGACTTCTGCGACCTATCTCGACTGTGGGACGAGCGGCGGCCCGGCAGGGGCCGAACTCGGGTTCTCGCTGATGGTCGGTGGGGAGCAGTGGGCCTACGAGGAACTGACGCCCGTCTTCGACGCCGTGGCGACCGGCCCGGCGGGACACGACCGAATGGGTGAATCGGGGTCCGGCCACTACGTCAAGATGGTCCACAACGGCGTCGAATACGCGCTGATGCAGACCTACGGCGAAGGGTTCGAACTGCTCCACGAGGGGCGCTACGACCTCGATCTGGAAGCCGTCGCGCGGACGTGGAACAACGGGGCTGTCATCCGCTCGTGGCTCCTCGAACTCTGCGAGGAGGCGTTCCGCGAGGAAGGTACCGATCTGGGCGACGTTGCCGACCACATCGCGGGCGGTTCGACCGGAACGTGGACGGTTCAAGAGGCACTCGAACAGGAAGTTCCCGTCCCGCTCATATACGAGGCGCTCTCCGAGCGGTTCGGCAGTCGGTCCGGGGACGACGGCCGCTTCTCGCGCCGGTTGGCGAACCGACTCCGATACGGGTTCGGTCGGCACGAAGTCACACGACAGGAGTAAGGCGTCGATTGGTGGGGAGAAGACGGACGGAGGAAGACGAACGAAGGGGGACGGAACTCACTCCGACGCCGTCGGGGTGGTTCGTCGAGAGACGACGAGAACGCCGGTCGAATAACAGGCGTAGTAGCCGAGGAACACGAGGAGGACCACGACCGTCAGCGGATCGGTGGGCATTCCGGATGCGGAAGCGCCGGTCGTCGTGGAGTTCGCCGCGTTACCCATCACCAGCGGATACAAATGGCTCGCCAACCGGAGGAGGAACAGCGCGAAGACGGCGACCCCAACGTACGGGTGCGGTTCGTAAAACGCACCGTCGTCCGTGTGTTCGAACTCCGTGAAGGAGAGACCGATGGCGGCAGTGACGCCGCCGATACCCACGCCGACCAGGTCTTCGAGAAGGTTCACCGGACTCGTCACCGACGACGCCACGATAAACGCGACGACGACCGTGATGAGCACCGCTCGGAGTCCGAGACGCTTCTTCGACACCGGTTGTCGCCCGAACGACCGCTTGAATCGACGGTAGACGATCACGCCGAAGATTCCGACGGTGAAGAGGACCGGGAGGACGTTCATAGTCGGAATATCCGGATCGTTTTCCATCAACCTGCCGTTCGATTCGTCCCGCTCGGTTTCACGAACGAACAGATCGGCGGAGGGTCACCACGAGGGGGAAACGCGCCCGATTTTCACAATGGTTAAACGGACACCGCCTGTACGGCGTGGTGAGGGCGCGTAGCTCAGTGGACAGAGTCCTTGGTTCCGGACCAAGATGTCGCGGGTTCAAATCCCGTCGCGCCCGCTCCTTTCGTGACGAACGGACGTGAGGAACGAATGAGCGAAAGCGACGGGATTTTCAGCAGACCGAGGTTCTGCGTGAAACGCAGGTTCTCGGGCGTGGTTCAAATCCCGTCGCGCCCGTACGTGCATCCTACTGTCCCAAGAGTATGGATTACGTATGAACCCATTCTCAAACATGTATGTATGGTATGAGTTCGGGAATGTATTTATACACGAATTTCGAATCATCCATAGATGTCACCCGGATTGGGCCGACGACAGGCTCTCACAGTCATCGGTACCACATTCATCGCTGGTTGTTCACGTTCTTCGCCAGATAACCCCACATCGACTTCGGACACGACCCACGCAACAACGACGAGTAGCAATCGAACGACCAAACCGACGACGCCGATCGAACAGACCTCAAAAGACGTCAAGACAAGCAAATTGTGGCCTCAAAACCGTCTCAACGCCCAAAATACGGGATACGCAGATGCGACCGGCCCTACCAAATCACCGCTCCAATACTGGGAGCATAGAGTCTCAAAGGGGATTCGATTCGTCGAATCACCGGTACTCGGAGAAAAGCAGCTTTTTATTCCGAATATCGGAAGCGACGAAATCATCGTGCTGAACCTCTCGGACGGAACAAAAAAGCGAGTTCTCGACGTCCCGGGTCAGATGAACTATTCTCCGGCGATAGTCAGCGACGTACTCTATGCACCGTCAGGTGAGTTCGTTGTGGCAATCGATCCGAAAACGGGCCACACACGGTGGAAAACCGACCTTTCGGGGGGAGCGGGACCGGTGACGGTCGTCGATTCAACGGTGTTCGTCGGAGTCACTGACGGATCATCCGCGGTGTACGCGCTCGATACAACGACGGGGAAAATCAAGTGGCGGGCCGAAACTGGACTGATAACCACACCACCGGCCATTCAAGATGGGACGGTCATCGTCGGGGACTGGAGCGGGTTTATCCGCGCTTTCCAGAGCGACGATGGGACGGAGCTGTGGTCACATCCAGTCGGTCGGGACGATTGGATACAAGCGGCACCGGTCATCAGCAAGGATACCGTGTTCGTTTGTAGTGGGACCCATCGATATGACCACGGGCACGTCTATGCATTTGAACTGAAAAACGGAAAAGAACGCTGGTCGAAGGAGTTCGGGACGGGGCTCAGCCGTTCCCCTGCGATAGGGAAAAACAACTTGTACGTCGCCGGTTTCCACGGTGAATTGTATGCGATTTCCCAAGCCGACGGGAAGAAACAGTGGACCTACACGCCGGAGGGAACCGACGGCGATACTGCGACGGCCATCTCCGTCGATTTTTCACCGATCACTGGGAAGGACACGGTGTACTACACTGGTTCTGATCAGCAGCTCCATGCGATAAACGTCCGGACCGGTAAGAAACGATGGGGGACGAAAAACACTCATGGGGTCACTCTTGGGCCGATTCTCGGCGGTGAATATCTGTTCACGGGCAGCACCCGGTCACTGTTTGCTATCGGTCCATCACAGGACAAGTGATCCGAAAACACGTCAACGTTCGGCGGCAATAGAAAGGCGAGACTATTCGAGCCTTGGAATGTATTCGGCGTTGGCTTCGATGAGTTCCTCGGTCATCTCGTGGAGTTCGTCCAGCGAACAGGCCGCGGCGGAAAGCGGGTCGAGTTTGACGGCTTGGTGGATTTTCTCCCGATTTCCTTCGAGCGCACCTTCGACGGTGAGTTCGTACACGGCCGAATGCTGACGGTCGAGCGCGGCGAGTTGGGTCGGGAGCACGCCGACCGACGCGGGATGAAGGCCGGTTCCGTCGACGAAAACGGGGACTTCGACGCAGGCGTCGTTCGGGAGGCTTTCGATGGCGTTCGTCGCGTTCGAAACGTTCAGGTTGAACCGCCGCTGGGTACCGGTTTCCAGCGAGTGGATGATTCTGGACGCGTACTCCTCCGAGCGTTCGACGCCGACCGAATCGAGGTCGATGTCGAGTTCGAGGTCATCCCGTTCCGCCGAACGGGCTTTCCAGCCCTCCAGATACGTCGCGGTGGGCATCCGCTCCGCGAAGTTCGTCCCGTCCATCTCCTCGATGGCCGCGTCGTCGGTGCGCACGTACGGGACGTACTCGCTCATGTGATGGCTCGATTCGGTGGGAAACGCGCCGAAGTGTTTCAGCATCTCGAACCGGACGGTGTCCTTTCGATAGGTTTCGTCGTTCTCGGCGGCGTCACGGAGCGCCGGGTAGACGGAGTGGCCGTCGTGTTCACATTCCAAGAACCACGCCATATGGTTGATACCCGCGACCCAGTACTCCAGTTCCGACGCCGGGACGCCGACGTACTCCGCGATGGCCTCGGCGGTGTGCGGAACGGAGTGACAGAGACCGACGACGTCGATGTCAGTAGCGTCGAACAGAGCCTTACAGATGATCGCCATCGGGTTCGTGTAGTTGAGAAGGAGGGCATCGGGACACAATTCTTCCATGTCGGCGGCGAGGTCGAGTATCGTCGGAATCGTACGGAGTCCGCGGAAAATTCCGCCCGGTCCGGTCGTGTCGCCGATGGATTGTTTCACGCCGTACTTCTCGGGGATACGAATCTCGTTTTCGAACGGTTCGGTTCCACCGACGTTGATCATATTCAGGACGTAGTCCGCGTCTGCGATCGCTTCTCGGCGGTCGAGTGTTGCCTCGACGATCGCATCGAGCCCTTCGTTCGCGATCATCGTCTCGGCGATTCGATGGGTTTGGGCGAGGCGGTGCTCGTCGATGTCCATCAACGAGAGTTCGCTGCTCGAAAGTTCCTCGAACGAGAGTATGTCCCCGATCAATTTCCTCGCAAAGACCATACTCCCCGCACCGATCAGGGCAATCTTCGACATGGTAGGGATATCTCCTCGGCGAGGTCATTACCATTTCGCCGGATAGTATCAGAATTAGGTCGAGCGTGCGGCGTGAAGAACCGGCCCTCGTTCTGCTGGCGCGTCACCCCGTACACGCTCTCTCGGGAGCAAAGAGCTTTTCCGACGCACTCACAGAGCATGAAATCATCCCACGCCGTGCCGGGTAGCCCCAAGGCCAAAAGGTGCTCCAGTGAGAAACACACGGCAGAGATACTTGATATATAGAGTTTTACTAATTAGAGTTATAACTCCGTTTTTAGTATGAACTGTTAAAGTCACTGTTTGAAAACATCACGAACAGTGGGCGGAAAACACATTCATAAATAGACATTATCGGACGTATAGAACCGTGAAAAACGTGTGATGTAGCCGCACGTGCCATTTTGGAGCACCGAATCAAGGGCGTCATTTCGTTCCCATTCCGAACTATTCAATTATACATCACATAATAAAGATAGATGCATGCCAACAGACTACCATGTCGATCAGCCTGAATGACCCGGAATACACGGTTGAGAGTCCCGCCGACCGACCCTCCCTTCGAGAGACGGACGACGGCGAATGGATCGCATCCGACACGAGCGGACGTTCGTGTCGTGGGGCGACGCCAGCCAGTGCCATCGCGTCGCTCCGGCAGTAATTATCCGCACAAGTATTTTCACCCAAACTTCGGTTCAGGTTAGTGCTACGCTGTTGTAGCTGGTAATTACTTAATCTAACAGTCGTCCAAGCCGAAGTATGCCCATTGGCTTACCCGAATACGCAGTCCGAAATCCCGCACAGTGTCCCCAGGTTCGTCAAATTTCCAACAATAAATGGAGAGCCAAGGACGAGCACGGCCGATGTGCTTCAGGGTCGACGCCCGCCCAAGCGATAGCGAGACTGAAGCCATAACCGTGAATTCCCCCGAATAACGCCGGTTTAGGGGGTGTTTAATCGATGACCGCTTGAGCGACGGGTCAGTCCGAACTCGAAAGTCGTAGGACCGAACGACTGATTTGGAAACCGTCTGACCGGAGCGGGGTAGAGCTGTGGGTCTTAAGGCGTCGATTCGGAAGGAGTTACGGCATAGTTCGTCGATCCGAGTACGATTCGGAATCTTGATGTCAAGGTATTTCGTTTCGAAGGTACGATGACCAGCACACAGTCCAGCAGTTCGATCACTGACGGTGGACTGGTGCGACCGATGTTCGAACTCGCGTGGCCGATCGTCGTCATTCAGCTTCTACAGGTGATGTACAACGTTGCGGACACCTTTTGGCTGGGACGGTTGTCGTCCGCCGCGGTCGGTGCGATGAGTATCGCATTTCCGCTCATCTTCTTCCTCATCTCCGTCGCGGGCGGGTTTACGACGGCCGGGAGCATCTTGGTCGCCCAGTTCACCGGGGCGGACAGCGAAGGATCCGCGGGGAAAGTCGCGGGCCAGATACTCTCGTTCGTGTTGCTCCTCTCCGTCCTCCTCGCTATCGCCGGATACTTCCTCACCGAACCGATGCTCTCGGTGATGCCGTCACAGGGCGCGACGGCCACTCAGGTCGTTCCGCTCGCTCGGGAATACATGGAGACGTACTTCCTCGGATTGCCCTTCCTGTTCGGGTTCTTCGTCTTCACGTCGTTGATGCGCGGGTACGGCAACACCCGTACCCCGATGCGTATCATGCTAGTGAGCGTCGCCGTCAACGTCGTTCTCGACCCGATACTCATCTTCGGGGGCGGACCGATTCACGGCATGGGCGTCCGCGGTGCGGCGCTCGCGACCATCTCCGCACGGGCCGTTGCGAGCGTTCTCGGACTGTACGTCCTCTTCTATACCGATGCAGGACCGAACGTCAGTGTCGACGACCTCGTCCCGGACCTCGGTCTTATCTGGAAGATAATCCGGATCGGCACGCCGAGCGCCCTCGAACAGTCCACGAGTTCGCTCGCGATGATTTCTCTGACCGCGATGATCGTCCAGTTCCAACCGGCGGTGGTCAGCGCCTACGGACTCGGAAACCGCCTCGTGTCGCTCGTGTTCCTCCCAGCGATGGGACTGGGTCGAGCGACGAACACGATGGTCGGTCAGAACCTCGGCGCGAAGAAACCCGACCGAGCGGAGCGCGCGGTGTGGCTCGCGGCGAAGGTCGGTGCGGGTGTGATGTTCATCGTTGCAATCGTTGCAGCGTTGTTTCCCCACCCTATCGTCGGCGTCTTCATGGCGACTGGAACCCCCCAGGCCCACGAAACCGTCCAGTTCGGGAGTCAGTACCTCAGGATACGATCGGTCGAGTTCGCGTTTATGGCCGTCCTACAGGTGCTCCTCGGCGCGTATCGCGGTGCAGGCAACACGAAATTGGCGATGGCGTTCTCGATGATCACGCTGTGGCTCGGACGCGTCCCGACGGTGTACTTCCTCGCGTTCGTCCAGCATATGGGGCCGACCGGTATCTGGGTAGGGATGGCCTTCGGGAATATAATCGGAGCCATCGTAGCGGCTCTGTGGTTCACACGCGGGACGTGGAAGCGGACGGTCATCGACGAGCCGAGTGTTACCCTCACTGACGGTGAAGGGGAATGACTATTCGGTTCCAGAATTAAGAGTAGCATAATAAAATGACTAGGGAGTGTAGGAGGTTCCAATGAGTCCGACGAGCGTCGTCATGCAAGATGACACCTCTTGCTCGACGAACGGAACGACACGCGCTGGTCGTAGTTACGATCTAGGTGATGGTAAATGAGTAACGTAGATGTTCTTCTTATCGGTATCGACGCCGGATGTCTCCCCGTCTTCGAGCGGTTGTATGAGGACGACGTCATTCCCAACATCCGCTCCATCTGTGACGGGGGCGCATCCGCACCGCTTGAATCACAGATGCCGCCGTGGACCCCGAGTGCGTGGCCGTCGATGTACACCGGCGTCAACCCCGGGAAACACGGCGTCTGCGGGTTCGTCGCCTACGACGGATACGATTTCCACGTCGTGAGCGGGCAGGACGTCGAGGAACATTCCATCTGGTCGCTGCTCGATCAACACGACCTCACGAGCGTCGTCGTCAACGTCCCGGTGACACACCCGCCGGACGACATCAACGGCGCGCTCATTCCGGGGTTCATCGGTCCCGAAAACCCACGTTGTTCCCCCGATGGACTGCTGGACGACATCCGCGAAGAGATCGGCGAATACCGCGTGTACCCGACCTACTCCCGCGAGGAGTCGGATTACACCGACGCACAGAAGATGGACGAATATACGAGCCTCGTCCGCATGCGAGGGGAAGCGTTCCGCTATCTCGCGGACGAGTACGAACCCAACTTCGGGTTCGTCCAGTTCCAGAAGCCCGACACCGTCTTCCACGAGTTCGACGGCGACTGGGACAAAGTGAAGACCGTCTACGAGGAGACCGACAGGCAGGTCGGAAAGCTGCTTGAGGAGTGTGACCCGAACACCGTCTTCATCGCGAGCGACCACGGGATGGGACCGTACGAGAAGTACGAGTTCCGCGTCAACGAGTTCCTTCGCGACGAAGGCTACGTGAAGGCCCGAAATGGCGGTCGCGGAATGCCGTCGTGGAACCCGATTCAGGACGAACTCCGGGAAGGGAAGGACACGAAGACGTGGGAACCGAACACGTTCGAACGGCTGGCCGCGAAAGTGGCCCAGTTCGGCTTCACCGCGCATCGAATCCGAACCGGATTGGAGAAGGTCGGTCTCGCCGAGATCGCAAAACAGTACGCGCCGAAGAACGTGGCTCGGATGGCAAACGAACAGGTGGACTTCGCCAAATCGACCGCCTAC
>NZ_JBAWAC010000389.1:0-1968 GCF_049589095.1 Haladaptatus sp.
ATATGGACGAGAACACGCTCACGATGACGCCGGGTCCGACTGCGGTCCCCGAGGACGTTCGAGAAGCGATGGCGAAACCGGCGATGAACCCCGACGTAAATCCCGAGTTCGCGTCGTACTACGAAACCCTCCTCGACAAGTTGGGGCGGGTGTACGGAACGGACGACGACATGGTCGTCCTCGGCGGCGAAGGAATCCTCGGTCTGGAAACCGCCGTCGAGTCGCTGGTCTCGCCGGGCGACGACGTGCTCTGTCTCGCCAACGGCCTGTACGGCGACGGCTTCGCCGATTTCGTTGAGATGGCCGGTGGCAACCCGATCGTCCACGATATCGACTACACCGAGGCGTTCGATCCCGACCACGTCGCCGAACTCGTCGAATCCGGCGAGTTCACCGCCGCGACGATGGTGCACTGCGAGACGCCGACCGGACTGCTGAACGATTTCGACGAAATTCTCCAAACGCTCCAAGATGCGGGCGTCCTCACCATCGTCGATGCCGTCTCGTCGCTCGGCGGGACGGCGGTCCCGGTCGAGAACATCGACGTCTGTCTCGGCGCGTCCCAGAAGTGTTTCAGTTCACCGCCCGGCCTGACCACCATGTCGGTCAGCGACGCCGCGTGGGAAAAAGTCGAGGCGACCGAACAGGACGGCTTCTACACCAGTTTGGCTCCGTGGCAGGACGCGGATTTCTCGTTCCTCCCGTACACCCATCTCGTCTCGAACCTCTACGCGTTGGAGGCGTCGCTCGACTGGATTCTGGACGAAGGCAGGGAGAACGTCTTCGCTCGGCACGAATCCGCGGCCGACCTGTGCCGGAAACGGGGCGAGGAACTCGGACTCTCCCCCTTCCCCGGTTCCGAGTCCTTGTGCTCGCCCACCGTTACGGCCTTCGAAATCGAAGGGCAGGCAATGGACGTACAGCAACAGTTGTACGACGACCACGATATCCTCGTGACGACCGGACTCGGTGAGATGGAAAACGACATCCTTCGCGTCGGGCACATGGGCTACAACGCGACGGAGGCGAACGTCGAAACGACGATGGACGCGCTCGAATCCGTGCTCGATTGAGCGAGCACCGATCAATCCGCCAGCAGTTCCAGCGGTTCTTCATCCTCGGCATCGCGGGCGTCCTGCACCCAGAGGTCGCCGAACAGGTCGTCCTGGTCGAGCATGAGGGTGCCGCGGTGGGCCAGAAACAGCAGGGCGAGATACGTCATCACGCGCGTCGAACCGACCATCTCGATTTCCGCGTACAGCACTTCCGTCCGCCCCGCTTCGTACTGGTCGAACAGCGCCTCCCGCACGTCCTCGATGACCGTCTCGATGTGCTCGTCGTGGGTCGTCCCCGTCACCTCCGACTCCGTCGGTTCGTCGTCGAACCGCATGTCGTCGCCCGAGTGGTAATCGAGGGTTTGGGTCCCCCGCCGGAAGCCCTGTGGCGAATCGCTGGTGTCGTACGTCCGTGATTCCTTCCACCACGACCCGCGTTCGTGCTCGCGCAGGTCGCGCACGAGTTCGTCCAGCGTCTCCGGCGTTCCGCGGGCGCTCTTCCGGTCGAGACGGCGCTCCATCTCGTCTTCGAGCGACGCGATGGGGTCGAAGCCGTCCGACTCGTCCATCGCCATCGGCGCTTCCCACGGTTCCAGTTCCTCCTCCTCGGGTTCGTCGTCCGCGAGGAGCGCGTCGCTCTTCATCCGCAGGAGCACACTGGCGTAAAACAGCGCCCGGCCGGACGTTCGGAGGTCCGTCCCGTCCAACCGCGCGAGGAACTTGTCCGTCACGTCCACGATGTCGATGTCCCACGGTTCGATTTCGCCCTCCTCCGCCAGTTGAACGAGGAGTTCGACCGGTTCGACTTCGTCGTCATCGAAGTCGCTGGGGTCGTCGGGTTTCAGGTCCGAAAGCATCCCCGACTCGTCCCTCTCCCGGTCCTCGTGACCGGTGATGTTCAGCGGGATGTCGT
>NZ_JBAWAC010000390.1:0-3080 GCF_049589095.1 Haladaptatus sp.
GTGTTTCTCTACGCTCGTGCCTATCAGACCCCCGAAACGTGATTTTAACCAATGATATACAGTGATACGCATTTCCAAACGAAAAGGCGCTATTTTTGGGAAATTTAGGATATGTATGGTACCGGGGTGTTTTTCCCGTTCGCTGCTTCCCCTCCGGCTTTTTCTCCCACCTCATTTTGGATATCTATAGTTTAGCGGCCAATAACGGTATTAACTAGAACTCCTGAGAAAGGGCCATGACGGGAACGATAGCCGAGGTGGCGTTTCCCGCCGATGAGTTCGCCCTGGGAAAAACACTCGATGCACTCGATACGGTTCGATTCGACATCGAACAGGTAGTCGCCTACAATCGGAACCAGTTCATGCCCTTCGTCTGGGCCGGAACCGACGACCGTCTGGGAGTCGAAACCGCGTTCGAAGCGGACGAGAGCGTCCGCGATTTCCAGTTGATTGGGGGATTCGAGGCCGAATCCCTCTACCGACTCGAGTGGATCAAGGACATCGAATTGTTGACCCAAATCCTCGTCGAGGAGAACGGGACGGTGTTGACCGCCAGCGGAAAGGACGATACGTGGTACCTCCAGTTGCTGTTCAGCGAGCACGATGCCGTCACCCGCACCCACGAGTACTGCCGCCGTCGAGGGATCGACCTCGACTTACAGAACATCCACGAGTTCTCGAAGGGTCGGACGGGACGATACGGCCTCACCGAGAGCCAACGGCGGACGCTCCAACTCGCGTACGATACGGGCTACTACTCGGTACCGCGAAACGCGTCGGCGACGGACCTCGCCGATTCGCTCGGCGTGACTCACCAATCCATCTCCGAAAAACTCCGCCGAGGGCACTCGAACCTCGTCAGAAACACCCTCGCGCTCAACGAGTAACCGCCGCGCAGTCGAAGAGACTCTGCTTCTCGAAGAATCTACACGTACTCGAAGGCCACATCCGCCCGCTTCGCAGTCAGTTCGTCGCGGGGGGAGTCACCGATGAAGAGTGCGGGACCGTCGACATCCAACGCGTGAAGGGTCGCCAAAAGCGGCTCAGGGTCCGGTTTTCGTGTCGGGACCGAATCACGGCCGATCACGGCATCGACCGCGTCGGCGAGTTCGTGCGTTTCGAGGCTCACGTGACAGGATGCCTCGCAGTTCAGCGAGCAGACGCCGACGGGCACCTCACGTCGAAGCAGTTCGTCGGCGTGGGGAAGTCGCGTCGAACGCCGAGCACCGGTACACTCGTGGTCGCCGATGACCGCCTCGACTGCATCGCGGACGTTCGCTTCGTCGGCCAAATCCAGCATCGCCCAGAGGTCGACGTTACTCGCATCGACACCGTGGTCGTCCAGCACCGCGGCGACGTCCACCGCGACCCGTTTCCAGTTTACGATGAGGTCCACGAGCGTCCCATCCAAGTCGTACACGACCGCCGAAACGTCATCTCTCACGGTCACCGGTATGTGTGGTGGTGGCAAATGGACTTCGGTTGGGGGCTAACGCAATGAGAAGTAAGTCCATGTTCGGACATCGACGGGTATGGAAGACGTTCGTCGCTCGATTTGTCCAGTCGTTCTCAGCCGAGCAGGTCGCGCGCGATGACCTTCTTCTGGATTTCGGACGTTCCCTCGTAGATGGTCGTGATCTTCGAATCGCGGTAGAACCGTTCCACGTCGAAGTCCGTCGTGTAGCCGTAGCCGCCGTGAATCTGGACCGCTTCGTTCGTGATGTCGACGGCGGACTCGCTGGCGAAGAGTTTCGCCATGCTCGCGGCCGTCGCGTGGTCCTCACCGGCGTCCGCGAGGCGGGCCGCATCGCGGGTCAGCAGTCGTCCGGCCTGCAACTTCGTCTGCATGTCCGCCAGTTTGTGCCGGATGGTCTGGATGTCCGCGATCGGTCGGTCGAACTGCTCGCGCTCTTGGGAATACTCGACGGCTTGGTCGAGCGCCGCCTGCGACAGGCCGACCGCTTGACTGGCGATGCCGATGCGGCCACCCGTCAGGATGTGGAACGCCGCCGACAGTCCCTTTCCTTCCTCGGTCAGTCGATTTTCGGCGGGAATCCGGACGTCGTCGAAGATGAGACTCGTCGTGTCGCTCGCTCGCAGGCCGAGTTTCTCCTCCTTCTTTCCGACCTCGATACCGGCGTCCTTCGGGACGACGAACTGCGTGACGCTCCGCGGGTCGTCGCGGTCCGTCTTGGCGAACAGGACGACCACGTCGGCGCGCTTGCCGTTCGTGATCCACTGTTTCTTGCCGTTGATGACGTACTCGTCACCTTCCCGACGCGCTTCGGTGGACATCTCCGCCGGGTTCGATCCCGCCTCGGGTTCCGACAGCGCGAACGCGCCGACCGGGCGACCCTTCGCCATCTCGGGAAGCCACCGCTCCTTGATCCCCTCGCTGCCGAACTCCGAGAGACAGGACGTCGCCAGACAGTGCACCGACAGCGCGGTTGCGACCGACAGCGCGCCGTAGGCGACTTCCTCGTTGACGACGCTGTACGTCAACTTCCCGACGTCCAACCCGCCGTACTCCTCCGGCACCGTCATCCCCATCATGTCGAGTTCGGCGAGTCCGTTCCAGACGCCCTCGGGGAACTCCTGCTTCTCGTCGCACTCCCCTGCCGTCGGTCGGATCTCTTCCACGGCGAACTCCCGAACCACGTCCTGAATGGCCCGCTGTTCCGCTGAAAGGTTCATGATGGTTCTTCGAGTGCCGGAGGAAAAAGGTACCCGTTCCGCGCTTTCGAGGACCGATCGATACGGTAGGATAGGAGGTTCGCTTGGCGTTGTGATGGGTACGGTTCTGGTGCGAGGTTCACGAATCGCACGACCGTTCGAAGCTGACTCGACTACGAATACCGTTAGATGTTATCCCGCGAATCCGAGCGTCGTGAGGACGAGATTGAGACTCCAACCGGTCGCATCGACGATTTTGTAGCCGAGGTAAATCCCGACGATGCCCATGATGCCCGGTAGTTCGGGCGGGGCGGGAATCGGAACGCCGACGAACTTGAACAGCGCGCCGGTCAGCAGTCCGGTCAGCAACGCAAGCGCAGTGAGTGTGTAATCCATTGGGTATGTAC
>NZ_JBAWAC010000391.1:0-4380 GCF_049589095.1 Haladaptatus sp.
GATCATGGCCGCATCGCTGTTGACCAGCATTCCCATCATCATCATGTTCGTTTACCTAGAGAAGTACATGGTCGAGGGACTGACCTTCGGGTCGGTGGAGGGCTGATTCGTGTCCTCCGAGATAGAGACCACGGAGAAATCGGCACCTGACACCAGCGCCGAAATCGAGACGGAACAGGCCGGGATCGACCTCTCGGACCTGCGGAAGTCGTACGGCGACGTGCTGGCGGTCGAGGGACTCGACCTCGAAATCGAACCGGGCGAGTTCCTCGTCCTGCTCGGGCCGTCGGGGTGTGGAAAGTCCACGACGCTCCGGATGATCGCCGGACTGGAGACGCCCACGGGCGGCTCCATCGAAATCGGCGACGAGGAGGTAACGAGAACCCTCCCGCAGAAACGCGGCCTCTCGATGGTGTTCCAGAGCTACGCGCTCTACCCGCACAAGACGGTCGCGGGGAACCTCGAATTCCCGCTCGGCAAGATGGACCTCTCGGACGAGGAGAAGACGGCGAAGGTCGAGCGAACGGCGGAGATGCTCGAAATCGCCGACCTGCTCGACAAGAAGCCCGGACAGCTCTCCGGCGGCCAGCGACAGCGCGTCGCGGTCGGCCGAACCATCATTCGGGAGCCGAAAGCGTTCCTGATGGACGAACCGCTGTCGAATCTGGACGCGCAACTCCGCGTTCGGACGCGGTTCGAGATTCGGGAACTCCAGCAGGAACTCGGGACGACGACGGTGTACGTCACCCACGACCAGGAGGAAGCCATGAGCGTCGCCGACCGTATCGCCGTCATGAACGACGGCGAACTCCAGCAGGTCGGGACGCCCGAGGAGATCTACAAGACGCCGGAGAATGCGTTCGTCGCCGGGTTCATCGGCAATCCGCCGATGAACTTCTTCGACGTTTCCGTCGGCATGGGCGTGGAACTCCTGCCGAACGGCGACACTGCGACCCTCGACACGTCGCTCCCCATGGACACCGAGACGCTCGGTGTCCGTCCGGAGGACGTGCATCTCCTCTCGACCCCTGCGGAGGACGTGGCGAACGTCTCCCGACCGGACCCGAGAAACATGACGAACGCCATCGAGTGCGAGATAACGGTCATCGAACCGCTCGGCAACGCGTACGAACTCGAACTCGCACGCGGGGACGACACCTTCATCGCCCGCCTGCGGGCGCTTCCGGAGGACGTGTCCATGGGTTCGACGGTCGAAGTCGCGTTCGACCGGACGGAACTCCACGCGTTCGGCGCGGCGGGGGAGGCGATTCGATGAACCGAACTGCTGATCGTAACCACGGAGGTGAGACGAATGGCGACGCTTGAACTGAACGAGTTGACGAAGATATACGACGACGCACAGGGCCGCGAGGTCGCGGTCGATTCGCTCGACATCGACATCGAGGACGGGGAGTTCCTGGTCCTCGTCGGACCGTCGGGCTGTGGTAAATCCACGACGCTCCGGATGCTCGCCGGGCTAGAAACCGTGACGGACGGCACCATCGAAATCGGTGGGACCGAAGTCCAACATCTCGCCCCGAGCGCGCGCTCGATTGCCATGGTGTTCCAGAGCTACGCGCTGTACACCAAGATGACCGCCCGTCAGAACATGGCCTACGGGCTGAAACACTCGACCGATCTGAGCAAGGCGGAACGGAACCGCGAGGTCGAGGACATCGCTGAACTGCTCGATATCACCGAGTTGCTGGACGACAAACCGGACGAAATGAGTGGCGGGCAGAAACAGCGCGTCGCGCTCGGCCGCGCCATCGTGCGCGACCCGGACGTGTTCCTGCTGGACGAACCGCTCTCGAACTTGGACGCGAAGCTTCGGGCGCGAATGCGGACCGAACTCCAGCAGTTGCAGACCGACCTCGACGTCACGGCCGTCTACGTCACCCACGACCAGACGGAGGCGATGACGATGGCCGACCGCATCGCCGTCATGAACGACGGCGAACTCCAGCAGGTCGCGCCGCCGGAGGTCGCCTACGACCACCCGGCGAACGAGTTCGTCGCCACGTTCCTCGGCAGCCCCTCGATGAACACCTTCGAGACGGTCGCCGTCGAGAACGGCGACGAGATCGAGTTCCGCCACGACGGGACGACGCTCGCGGCGGTTCCGCACGACACGGTCGAGTGCGCCGACGGCGAACCGATGACGCTCGGCCTTCGACCGGAAGACGTTCGACTGTCGGACGACCCGACGGACGGGACGTTCGCGGCCGACGTGACCGTTTCGGAGTATCAAGGCAACGATAATTTCATCCATCTCTCGGTCGAAAACCACGACCTGATGGCACGCGTTCCCTCGGACGTCTACCCGAACCCCGGCGAGACGCTCGGCGTGACGGTCTCCCCGCGGGACGTGTACCTCTTCGACGCGGACAGCGGTATCGCGCGCAAGACACGCGGTCTCCCCGACGAACAGCCCCCCAAACGATCGGTTTCCAACCCATAAATGGCAGAAAACACGACATATACGACGCTCCACGATTCGCCGACGACAGCCCTCGACGACCCGACGTTCCACCTCGACGTGTTGGACGACCTCGTCTACCCGGCCGAGTGTGCCGGGTCGGTCCCGCTCGCGAGCGACCCGGACGACCGCTACCCCTACGCCTATCCGCGCGACATCGCGTGCATCACGAAGGCGTGGCTTCACGCGGTCGAGTCGGGCGTTCGCCCCGGCGAATGTCGGGAGAATATCCTCGGTGCCGCCCGGTTCTTCCTCGCCGCACAGGACGACCGAGGGCGCTGGCGACAGCGGTACGCGCTCGACGGCACCGACAAGGGAATCTATCAGCAGGAGGATAACGTTGGACACGGCCTGCACGTCCTCTCACACGCGGTGTTCGCGCTCGACGCGACGGACTCGCTGGAGACGGCCAATCCTGCATTCCGGCAGGACATCATCGACGCGACGGAGCGGGCCGTCGCGCACGTTCAGGACGAACTCTTCGACCCGAACGCCCACCTCGTCGAGAGCACGACGAGCATCCACGAGGGGCGCATCGAATCGGGTTACACGCTCTGGGTGAACTGCGTCTTCGTCGCCGCCCTGCGCGGCATCGAACGCGCGCTCTCGCTCCTGCCGGAGGACTCGGAGACGGTCGAGGACCACATCGCAAGATTCCGGTCGCACCTCGAAGGCGGCGTGAAACGCTCGTTCACGAGTCCGGCGCAGGTGCCCCGGCGGTACACGCCGGACGGAAAACTCGACGTCCGACCGGACGTGACGCTGTTCGCACCGTTCTACTTCGGCCTCGAAGACCTCTTCGGGGACGCGCTGCACGAGGCGGCGAACCGCTCCGCGACCGCGCTCGAAGACCCCGAAATCGGTGGTATTCAGCGATTCATGGGCTTCTACCGTGACTTCGACGTGCACCAGCACGGCGGCAACGGGCCGTGGTTGCAGTACACGGCGTGGCACGCACAGTACCGATTCGCGAACGGCGAGACCGACCGCGGAAACGACGTGTTGGCGACCATCGCGTCCTACGCCAACGCCGAGGGACACATTCCGGAACACCTGACGACCCGACGGCGCTTCGAGGCGTTCGTGGAGAACGAGTGGAGTACCGGATTGGACTTCGAGAAGGAGTTCGACGAGGACGTGTTGCGCGACGTGTCCTTCGACTTCGTCGCCGAGGAACTGGGCCACATGCAGGAGGCCTACAGCGACCTCGAAGCCCAGACGGCGGAGCGCGACGTTGTCCGGTTCGCCATGCCGCTGGCGTGGTGTCACGCGGAGTATCTGACCGCACTGTTGACCCGTGACGCCGCCGAAGCGTAATTGAAACGGCGCTCCCACTTTCCCATAATCCATGACTCACGACCATCCAGACTCGCGGACGCCGAAACAAGTCGCGCTCGACTGCCTGCACGCCGGCATCGACGCCGCACATCCACGGCACGTCGTGCGCCGAAAGCTCTCGCGCGACGGAAGCGTCCTCACCGTCGACGGCGAATCGTTCGACCTCGACTCGTTTTCGACCGTCCTCGTCCTCGGCGGTGGCAACGCCGCCGGGGAGATGGCGACCAGCCTCGAAACCACTCTCGGAGACTATCTCTCGGGCGGCACCGTCGTCACCGACACGCCCGCCGAAACGGAGATGATCGAGGTGCGGCCCGGCGACCACCCGCTGCCAAGCGAACGGAACCGCGATGCGACCGAGGATATCCTCTCGGCCGCCGAGGAGGCCGACGACGAAACGCTCGTCATCGCGCCGATTTCGGGCGGCGGCAGCGCGCTCCTCTCCGCACCCGCGGCGGGAATCTCGCTCGATTCGTTCCGCACCGTGACCGACGGACTGCTCCGCTCCGGCGCGGACATCTACGATATCAACACCGTTCGGCGGGCGCTGTCGAGCGTGAAGG
>NZ_JBAWAC010000392.1:0-4144 GCF_049589095.1 Haladaptatus sp.
CCCTCCTCGATGCTGACACCCGATTCGACGGGCAGGGCGTCGGCGTAGCGCCAGACGCCGTGTCCGTCGAAATCGTCGAACGTCGGGTGGTCGGCGTAGCGAACTTCGAGCAATCCGTCGCAGTCCGGACAGCGATAGCGAATCTCGTCGAACGGCGCGCCGGTCCACTCGCAGTCGATACAGGCGAGCCAGACGCCGTCGTCCGCACTGTCGGGGGCCGATGCCGTCGGGTTCGAGAGCGTTAGGTTCATTGCCGGACCCGATGGGTTCCGGGGTCAAAAAGGCGCGGACGGTGGCAACGATGGCGTCCCGTCTCCGATTCGAAGCCCGTAAAAATCAGCCTACAGCGGGAGGAGGAGGTCGTCGTCCTCGCGCTGGAATTCGGTCCCGAAGGCGGACGAGAGCGCGTCCATCTGCTGGACGCTCCACGTTCCCGCGTAATGTTCGGCCTCGTGAACCGCCAAATCGTATATCTCGGTTGGACGCAAGCGGAGGTCGGACAGTTCACCGTCCGCCACGCCGACCTCGAAGAGGAAGCTCCGGTCGTTGTGCTGTTTCGAGTCGGTGGCGTAATCGTCTACGAAATCGCCCGTGTCGTAGCAGACGAGCGTCTCGTCCACGACTTCGACGCCCTGAAAGACGTGTGCGCTGTGGCCGTGAACGACGTCCACGCCCTCTTCGGCCAACCATCGGGCGAACTCCCGAAACTCGACGGTCGGTTCGGTTCGCATGTTCGGTCCCCAGTGGAGCGACGCCACGAGCAGATCAGGGTCCGCATCCCGTGCACGCCCGAGCGAGTTACCGACGAGTCGAACCGCCTGCGGGTGGGTAACGTCGAAATCCACGTACGCCGTTCCGGGCTCGTCGGGTCCCGCCGCGAACTCCGACGTGTTGTCGGTGAACGAGACGAACGCGATGTCCAATCCGTCCACGGTGACGAACGCGGGAGCGCACGCCGCTTCCAGGGTTTCACCCGCGCCCGAGTGGGCGATTCCGGCGTCGTCCAGATATCGTATCGTGTCGGCGAGCGCGTCCGGCCCGTAATCCAGAATGTGGTTGTTCGCCAGGTTCACCCAATCGACACCGACCGATTCGAGCGCCGGAACCGCCCAGTCGGGGTCGGCTCGGAAGTGAAACGGCCGGTACGTGTCCGTCCACGGCGTCCCCCGAGCCGAGAGACAGCATTCGAGGTTGATGAAAAAGCCGTCGAGTTCGCGCAGGGATTCCTCCATGTTCCCCCAGATTCCGGAGACGCTTCGCTCTCTCTGTCGTTCGTCTATCAGCCGTCCGAGCATTACATCCCCCGCAAACCCGAGTCTCGTCATATCCCAGTTTCCCCCACTGTAGTTGGTGGGACACGGGGAAAAGGCTACCCGCTCGAAGGGAAATCAGTCCGCGTCCGCGAGAAACGCCAAGAGCGCTTTCTGTGCGTGCAACCGGTTTTCGGCTTGATCCCAGGACAGCGAGCGGTCGCTTTCGAGCACGTCGCCCGTGATCTCCTCGCCGCGATGGGCGGGCAGACAGTGCATGACCGGCATCGAGTCGGGGAGCAACTCCTCGTTGAGTTGGAAGCCGTCGAACGCGGTCAGTTTCGACTCGCGTTCGTCCTCCTCGCCCATGCTGACCCACACGTCGGTGTACACCACGTCGGCATCAGCGACGGCCGCGTCCGGATCGTTCGTCAGGCTTGGTTTCGGCCCGCGGTTCGCCGCCGTCGAGAGGGCATCCTCCGAGGGTTCGTACCCCTCCGGGGTGGCGACCGTCAGGTCCATCCCGACCGTCGCCGCCGCGATGGCGAAGGAGTTGAGGACGTTGTTGCCGTCGCCGACCCAGGCGACCGTGAGGTCGTCGAAGCCGCCGAAGTGCTCCTGAATCGTCTGCAAGTCTGCGAGCGCCTGACACGGGTGAGCGACGTCCGAAAGCCCGTTGACGATGGGAATCGTGGCGTGCTCGGCCATTCCGACCAGGCTCTCGTGTTCGAACACGCGGCCCATGACGAAGTCCACGTAGCGCGAAAGCACCCGACCCGTATCGGAGACGGGTTCGCCCCGATTCAGTTGCGTGTCGTTCGGGCCGAGGAAGATACCGTGGCCGCCCAAGTGCGTCATGCCCGTCTCGAACGAGATGCGGGTGCGCGTGCTGGGCTTCTCGAACAGCATGGCGAGCGTCTGTCCCGAGAGTTCGGGTGGCGAGCCGTTTTCCTTGTACTCCGACGCGAGCGCCAACACCTCCGCCAACTCGTCCGGCGAGATGTCGTCCACGTCGAGGAAATGACGCGTCATGCTGCCACCTCCAGGTCCTCGCAGACGGCCTCCAACACCGCAATCGAGCGGTCGAACTCGGCGAGTTCGATGTGTTCTTCGGGCGTGTGGTCGAGCGACGAGTCGCCCGGTCCGTAGGTGACGACCGGACAGTCCCACACCTCGGCGTAGAGGTTCGCGTCGCTCGTTCCCGTCTTCCGGAGCAGGCTCGGGTCGCCGCCCTCGTTCCGGATGGCGACGCGGAACGCTCGTCCCAATTCCGTCCGCGGACTGGAGAGCGTCGGCGGAATCGGTTCGTTCCACGACACCGCCCCGACGTCGAGGTGGTCTTCGGCGACCGACCGAATCCCCTCGGCCGTCATCCCGGACGGAATCCGGAACTTGATCTCGACGGTCGCTTCCGTCGCGAGGCCGTCGGACGTGAGACCGCCGTCGAACGAGACGGGTTTCACGGTCACCGACTCCACCGTCGAACCGTCCTCGTCGGAGTCGAATTCGGATTCGACCCCCGAGAGCCACTTCGTCGCGTACTGAATCGCGTTCGGCTCCGGCCGTGAGGTGTGGACCGATTCCACCGTGGCCGAGTACGTTCCCGAGAGGAACCCGCGGTAGCCGAGCGTCACGGCGTCCCAGCCGCTGGGTTCGCCGTTGATCACGAATTTTGGCTCGTCTGCGTCCTCCACGAGATGGCGCGCACCGCGCGAATCGGTCTCCTCGCCGACGACGCCGACGAAGCTCGCGCCGGTTTCGACCGCCGCGACCGCCATCGCGGCCAGCGGACCTTTCGCGTCCACGCTTCCGCGTCCGTGGAGGATACCGTCCTCCAGTGTCACCGGAACGTCGCCGGGAACCGTGTCGATGTGCGAGGTGAGCAGAATCCCGTTTCCGGGCGCACGGACGTTGCCCACGTCGTCCATCCAGACCTCGCGACCCTTCGATTCGAGGAAGTCGGCGAGATGCTCGGCGCACTCCGCTTCGTTCCCCGACACCGACGATATCCCGACCAGTTCTATTAGCAGGTCGCGCGCGGCGGCCGGTGAGACCGAATTCGCCTCGGTCATCTCGACCATCATTCGTTCCCTCCTAACACGTCGGTCAGCGCAGAGACGACGGCGTCGATGTGCTCGGTTTCGACCGTCAGCGGCGGCAGTAGGCGCAGCACGCTCCGTCCCGCCGGGAGCGCCAGAATCCCGTGTGACAGCGCGAGTTCTTTGAGGAGACGGTTCGCGCCGCGCTTCACCTCGATGCCGATCAACAGTCCGTGTCCGCGAACGTCGCGCACGGGCAGGTCGGCCGCTTCGAGTTCGTGCCGGAGATATTCGCCCATCTCGGCGGCGTGCTCTGGCAGATTCTCGTCCACGAGCACCGAGAGGGTGGCGTTCGCCGCCGCGCTGACGACGGGGCTTCCGCTGAAGGTCGAGCCATGCGACCCGGCACCGTCGGCTATCCAGTCGGCGCACAGCGTCGCGCCGATGGGGAGGCCGCTCGCCAACCCTTTCGCCGTCGTGAGTACGTCCGGGGAGACGCCCGCGTGTTCGCAGGCCCAGAAGGCCCCCGTCCGGCCGAGTCCGGTCTGCACCTCGTCGAAGATCAACGCGGCACCGGCGTCGGCCGTCAGGTCGCGGGCCGTTTGCAGGTACGCCTGCGTGGCGGGGTTGACGCCACCCTCGCCCTGGACGGGTTCGAGGATGACGGCGGCCGTCTCGTCGTCCACGACGTCGGCGAGTTCGTCCTCGTCGCCGTAGGTGACGAACTCCACCTCGTCCACGAGCGGTTCGTACGGCGCGCGGAACTTCTTCTTCCACGTCACCGACAGCGACCCCATCGTGCGGCCGTGGAAGCCGCGCTTCGCGGCGACGAGTTTCGAGTTGCCGGTCGCGCTC
>NZ_JBAWAC010000393.1:0-3525 GCF_049589095.1 Haladaptatus sp.
GACAGGACGAGGAAATCGGTCGCCCGTCCATCGTGCAGGTGACCGACCTCAGCGCCGACGAGGCGAATGAACTCGCCCACGAGCAGTCCGAAGCCGCATTGGCCGCCCTTGACAGGGTCGACGCGCCCGATTCTGCCGCACTGGACTACCTCCGCGACTTCGCGCAGTTCGTCGTCACACGGGAACACTGAGACGGCTTTTCTCTCCGAGTCGAATGTACGCACCCGCTTTCAGGATTCGAGGTTGCGGAGCAACCTCGAAAGCGAGCGGTGTAACCGCGAGCAAGGGCGGGCGACCGGAACCGCTCGGCCGCCCGCTCGCATGCGGTTGCGGTCATCTTCCCTAGCAACTGTTGTCGCGTCCTCCGTTTTCATCGCAATCGCTATCGGTGCGATATCTCCTGTCTTTCGTTTCCGTTGACGACACGCTTATCCGGCGGAACCGAATAGTTCCCGACAAGCGTGGCTATCACGGACAAAATCTACGTCAAAAATCACCGCCAGATCTCCTCGCAGTTGGACACGAACATCCCGAAGGGGGCGTTCAAAGGTGCCACCCTCGACATTCTGTTTCAGGGTGAGGGCCTCCAGAAACTGGACGAGGCAACCAGAGACCGCGTCCTTGACTTCGCCGAGGACTTCCTGGACTGTGACTGCCAGAGCAATCCGTACTGTGGCTGTCCGGAGCGGAAGTTCATGCAGTACCTCCTCGAACTGCGCGAGGGTGGCCTCGGACCGGACGCCATCGTTGACGTGATGACCGACGATTACCTGGTGTACGCCTATCCGGGCGACGTGCTGTCCTTCTTGGACGATTCGGTCCGGACGCTCGAAGCCATCGAGGAACTCGCCAACGTGGAGGGCGACGGCTCGATGTCGGAGCGCTCGCGCCAGAAGAAACGGTCGCTGTCGGGCTAATCCCGGTTATCCCAGTCGAAACGGTTCGTCGTTCTCCATCTCGTCGTCCAACTCTTCGAGCTGAATGACCTCCTCTTCCTCGTCGTCCACCATCGTCCGGAGATGGCGGACGTACTCCTTGTGTTCCTGAAGTTGCTCGCGGAGGTGTTCCGCTTCCAGTTCGAGGCGTTCGTGTTCCCGAACGAAGCTCTTCGGAACCTCGATTTTCGGCGGGAACGACTCCTCGTTGGTCGTCTCGCCGATCTGGTTTTCGGGAACGACTTTGACTTTTCCGTCATGGGCGACCAGCAGGTCGACGTAATCGCGGAACACTGCCGACAGCGAGATGTCGCGCTTTTCGGCGATCTCCCGCAGGGTCTCGAACGCGTCCTCGTTGACCCTGAAGGAAATCGTCTTGTTTTTGTTGCCCATCTCAGTGTAGATTAGTGTTGTAAGGGTATTTAACCTTTTGTCAGACATCCACACGGCCGTAACCATGAGATACGCGTCGTTCCTCATGACTCGATATGCCGGAACATCCCGTCGGTCAATTGGGTGGACCAGTGGGGAACACCCTCGATAACGCGGCCTTACTGGACAAACTTCCGCAGTATTTCTGGGGTACCGTGATTTTCTCTATCTCGCTCGCCATCTTCTACGTTATCGGCCGGTTCGTGTTGGAACCGGCCGTCGAACGAGCGCTCCGAATTCGGAGCGTCAATCGCACCATCCGCGGTGCGATACTGCGCGTCATTCGTGCGGTGATCTGGTTCGCCGGGATACTCCTCGCGCTCGACCTCGCGGGTGTGGACGTTTTCGGTGCATCCGCGACGCTCGCGGCCGCACTGACCATCGCGGTCGGGTTTGCAACCCGCGATATCGCCGCGAACTTCGTCGGTGGCGTCTTCATCGTCACTGACCCACGATTAAACATCGGCGATTGGATAACGTGGTCCGAAAACGAAGGCATTATCGAGGATATCACCTTTCGAGTGACCCGCGTGCGGACCTTCGACAACGAACTCATCACGGTGCCGAACTCCGTCCTCACGACCAACGCCGTGAAGAATCCCGTCGCGGGTGACACGCTTCGCGTTCACCACGAGTTCCCCCTCGCCTACGACGTGGACGTCGATGCGGTGGACGCCATTCTCTTGGAGGAAGCCGACCGTCACGACGACATCATGGTCGACCCGGCACCCTCCGTCCACGTTACGGATATGAGCGACTCACGGCTCACCGTCGAAGTCTCATTCTGGATAGACGACCCGACACACGCGGAGCTCGTGGCGACCCGCTCGAAGTTTTTCCGTCGGGTCAATCGGCGGTTCGACGAGGCGGGAATCACACTGGCAGGGTGAGAACTCAGTAGAACGACGCCATTCCGCCGATGAGCTTGTTTTCCGCCCGTCGCAGGTGTTCCTCCAGCGTCCGCCGTTCCACGCCCATCTCGTCCGCGATTTCGGCCGTCGTCGTTTCGCGTGGAATCCGGTAGTATCCCATCTCGACCGCCAGTATCAGTGCCTCCTGCTGACGGGTTGAGAGGCTCGGAAGCGACGTTTCGGGCGTGAGGAGTGGCCTCTCGGCCGACACTGCCGTGATTTCGCGCTTGGCTTCGATGGTCACGGAAAACTCGGTCACGAGGTCACGATACAGCGCGGTCAGGTTCGACGAATCGAGCGACAGGATCCGACACCATTTCTCGCCATCGAGATACCGAAGCGGCGGGACGAGCAGGCAGTTGTGGCGAGCGAGAAACGATTCGACGGTATCCCGCTCGTGGTCTTTCAGACACGTCTCGGTCATCGCCAGTCGTTCGTCACCTTCGACCAGTAGCTCTTGGACGCCGACGAGTCGCTCGATGTGATCCAACGTGGCTTCTCCGTCGGGACCGCTGACGTGCAACAGGTCGCAGTGGTCGTTGCACCACAACTCGACGGTCGTCTCGGTTCCGGCGGTGGCTTCCGCCGGAACGCTCGGCTGTTCGATCCGCATCGTCACTTCGTGCATCACCGCCAATTTTCGCCGAATTTACTTAAAGAACCCTCCATAAGCGGGGGCTTGGGTATTTGCGCCTCGCGTGCATACTACAATACATAATGAACGAAGGAACGGAAGCCGACCACGACATCGGCGAACCGAGCGCACAGTGGCGCGAGTATCAGGGCGCGCCGACCGGAACCGACATCGAATGTAGGGGATGGCGACAGGAGGCGGCCCTCCGCATGCTGAACAACAATCTCGACCCGGACGTCGGCGAGAAACCGGAGGAACTCGTCGTCTACGGTGGGACGGGACGGGCGGCCCGTTCGTGGGACGCCTACGACGCCATCATGGCCGAACTGCGCGAACTGGACGACGACGAAACCCTGCTGGTTCAGTCGGGCAAACCCGTCGGACGGTTCACGACGCACGAACGTGCGCCGCGCGTTCTCATCGCCAACTCCAACATCGTCGGCAAGTGGGACGACTGGGAGCACTTCCACGAACTCGAAGCCAAGGGCCTCATCATGTACGGCCAGATGACCGCCGGGTCGTGGGCGTACATCGGCACGCAGGGCATCATTCAGGGCACCTACGAGACGTTGGCCGCGCTCGCGGACGAACACTACGACGGCGACCTCACCGG
>NZ_JBAWAC010000394.1:0-4761 GCF_049589095.1 Haladaptatus sp.
CACCTTCCGTGATGGACGTTCCGTAGGCGAGATAGCGCAGGGAGGGCAGTTCGTCCGCCCGTGGCGGTCGAACGTTCCCTTCGACGCCGTGGTAGAAGACGTGGCCGCCACGGTGTTCGCCCGGGAGGCGTAAGCGGCACACCCGGGGGTGAAAATCGAGTTCCTCGACCCTGTCGGATTCGATTCGACCAAGTTTCTCGGGGAACGTCACCTCGATGGTCCGTGGTTCGGCCCCGACGACGAACTCCTCGGGTCCTTGGAACGGTCCCCAGAACGGCCGAACGACGCTTTCGCGCACGCGCGTCGAAAGGGTCACACGCACCGGTCCGTCGGGAACGAACCGTATCTCCGCCCCCGCCGGATGACACATCCGGTTTTGCGCCCCCTCGTTCAAACCGAGGCGGACGTCTTCGGGGACGCGTTGAAGGAGTACTCCGTCGTGGCCGTCGATCGATCGGGTCGCTGCGACGTTGTGGAATTGAAGCGAATCGCGTTGCACGGGGACTCCTTCGCAAGCACCCATCAAATACGTTCCTCACGTTTTCACCATACGGACCGGAAAAAACGTCGCTTGTGGGTGGGATACGATGAAGAGCCGTTCCCTACGACCGAACGATTTCGAACACGGACACTGGCGGGAAGCGACCGACTCGCTAGTTCGGCACGATGGGGCGGCCGACCTCGGCGGATTCGTAGGCCGCCCGAACGATGGCAACCGCCTTGCGTGCCTCGTAGCCGTCGAGTTCGTACGGTTCGTCGGACTCCACGGCGTCGAGAAACGCCTCGACGTTCCGACCGTACTCCGAACGGTCGGCGGCGGACGGAGAGGAGGCTGGCGTCCCGGTTGTGTTCCCTTGCTCATCGCGGAACTGCCACTCGCCGTGCTCGTCGGCGACGATTTCCGCCGACCCGTCGCGCCCACCGATACGAATTCGTTTTTCGAGGCCGGGATACATCGACGTCGTTGCGAGGACGTGCCCGAGCGTGCCATCCCGGTATCGCAGCGAGAGAACGGCGGTGTCCTCGACCTCGATTTCTGGACCGTCGTGGCCCAAAGTATCGGTGTACGCGAACACTTCGGCGACCGGGTTCTCCTCGGGAACGACATCGAGCGCCGCTCCGGCGAGCCACTGTGCCATATCGACGCCGTGGATGGACTGGTTGATCAGCGCACCGCCGCCGTCGAGGGCTTGCGTTCCCTGCCAGGCGTCCCGATAATACTCGTCCGGTCGCCACCAGGGTACCGACACGCTTACCGCGGCGAGGTCGCCGAAACGACCCGAGACGGCGGCCTCGTGAACCGTCCGGGCCGCCGGGTGGTACCGATTCTGGAAGATACCGCCGAGACGAACACCGGCGTGCTCGCAGGCCGTAATCATCTCGTCTATCCGTTCGGTCGTTATTTCGAGCGGTTTCTCACAGAGGACGTGCACGCCCCACTCCGCTGCGGCCGTCACCGGTTCGAGGTGGTTCCCGCTCGGCGTGCAAACGAGAGCGACGTCGAGGTCCGCCTCCGCGAACATCGCTTCGTAGTCGTCGTACCACGCACACTCGTACTTCGTGGCGAACGCCTCCCCTTTGCTGCGGGTACGACACGACCCGGCGACCAGTTCGGCGGTAGCTATCTCCTCGATTCCCCGCGCATGCGTGTCGGCGAAGGATTATTCTCGTTGTCACACGGATGTCTACCGTTCTCTAAAGGCAAACGAGCCGTGGAACGCCGTTGCTGTTACATAGATAGTTGTGTAATGGCAAATCGACGGTTACGATACTTCGAATCGATTCTCTCCGATGAGAGCGTCATTCTTTCGTGTAAGATCCGCTAAGCGTGAGCCTACGTCGGTAATCGTGTCGTTCGAGTTCTCCAGTCGTCGGTGAGATCCTGAGAGTTTACTCGGGCCGCAGACGTATCTCATCGAGAAATCGTTCCCTTCTCGCGAACGGATGTTCGTTCAGCAATCGTGGCGAGGCGGTGAAGACGGTCGTAGTCGTGGCCGCAGTCGGCCGTCGTCGCATTCTAACTGGTAATCGATTGAACGAAGACCCTTCGACTCCCGTAGCGATTAAGACGATAGCCTCGGAAAGTGCTACCATGAAGCGATATCAGACGGACGTTCGAAATCGCACGCTCCACATCGAAACCGGCGACGATTGGATGGAAGTCGGGTCGATGGACGACATCTGCGAACTCGTCGGTGGAGAGACGTACAGCATCGAGTACGGCGAACGCCAGCGAGTGGCGGATTGGTCCGGTGCCGACGAGGATGGGACGTTCACGTTCGACGTCCCGGAAACACTGTCCGAGTTGAGTTACGATAAGGAGTTCGTCGCGAGCGTCAGTTCCGTCCCGCTCGATGAGACGAACGACGACGGCTATCCGCTTCGAACGTCCGTATTTGCCGACATGATGATGCGAATCTGGGACACGAAGGGGAACCTCGAAGCGGAATAACGATCTTGGATCGCCCAATTCGACGGGAGTAGCCCGAACTCGATGGTGAGTCATCTGCTGAAAGACGCGTCGGGTAAGGAGCATCGAACCTCTTAGGGCAACTCGAATCACATGTGTAGCATAGATAAATTGGATTATTTCTAGAAAAATTTTATTGATTTATAGTTTGAATACATATCCGGTGTTACAACAATGACGCCAGACAGGCGCACGTTCCTCCGTGCGCTCGGAGCGGGTAGTATCGGTACGGCAACGATTGCAACGAACGCTGTCTCAGCAACGACAACCGACGTGACGACGAGAGCTAGCGACGGGCCGGCGTTCGACGTCGACAACGGGATTCACCTCGACCGACTGGTTCGATGACGACGCACAGGTCATCACGGTCACGGAGGCGACCCGAAGCGCCGTCGAGAGCGGGACGACGAACGGGCGAGGCGGCCCAAAATAAGGAAGTCGACGGATGGTTCCAGTCGTAATTCGACGGAACAGTACGAGTTGTCGAGGTCAGTAGTGCCCATTACAGAGCCGTCGCCTCGGGTTCCAGCCATGGAAGATGTTTTCGGCCGTGTATCGCCGTGCTTGCGCTCGGGTCAACTGGTGTGACCAATCGGCTCGCCGTTCCGGCGTGAAACCGGGCCCCGAATTGTCGTATTCCGCGTAGAACGCACTCTCGGGATTCCGCTCGTCGTTCCAGTGCTTCCAGCCGACGGGTCTGATGTGATCGCCGAGGAAGGTGTGCATGAACACGACTTGCGCGTACGGACGCCACGGTCGACCCAGGTAGTAGGAATTTTCGGGTGCGTCGCTCGTAATATCGCATTCCCTGAACACGTAGCCGAAATCTTTCTCCGCTTCGGTCGAGGCAGCGGTCACGTAGCCGCCGTCGGATTTACAACGAATGTGGCAATTCTCGAACAAACACGTCGCCCAACCGAATATGAAGTCCACATCGCCCTCGATGTAACACTCCTTATAGTACTGCCGACTGTCGTGGCCGTGGGTGTAGAGCGTGTCCTGATTTCCGAGGAAGAGGCAGTTCTCGAAAACCGCTCGATCCCCGTTGATACGGATAGCAACCGCCTGCGCGACCGGTTCCGAGCCGTTCGCGAACGTGATATTTCTCGCCGTAAAATCGTCCCCGTTGACGAAGAAACTCGATGAACCCGACGTTCCGATCGGCTCCCCGGACTCGTCTTTCGTATCCGCATTGTCGTCGTACGTGAGTACCGTGTCTTGAGCGCTCTCACCGACGAAAGTGACGTTCGTCTTGTCGGGAGGCAGTCTCAACTTCTCCTTGTATCGTCCGTTTTTGATGTAGACGCGCGTCTCCGATCGAACTCCCGTCGGAATCGCGTCGATGGCGTCCTGGACTTTCTCATACTCTCCGCTTCCATCCTTCGCGACGACGATATCGGCCTCGTTCCGTTTTCTGTCGGGTGTCGTGGTCATCGTATCACTGTTTGTTTCGGAATCGGTTACGTCGGTCGAGTTCAGGATTCCACTGACGTCGGAAGAACCCATGATCGATCCCGTGATTCCCGTTCCTGCCATTGTCACTAGCTGACGGCGAGTGATAACATCCCTCATCGCCAGGTTATAAAATCTCCTGGTCAGTGGTAAATATAACTTTTTTGTAAGATATTACAGTGCTGATCGGTAGTGCTAATCGGATTTCGGGAACGTCACACAATCACGATCACAAGCAGAAGCATGTTTATCAGGAATAAAGAAATGTCTCGGTCAATATATTTGAAGGATACAGTAATAAGTTTTGGGCTGGCATCACTCCGCCGCTCGGCAGACAGGGAAATGAATCGCCTCTGTGGAACGTATCCACTCACCGATCAAAGACAACCCACCGATCAAAGACAACCGTCAACGAGTGGCCAGACGCCATCCGGATGATACTGGTGACCACCATCACCGATATATAACGTACATCGCCTCGGCGCATCGGCTGCCGTGTATATCGGTTTCAAGCGTTCGAAGGCGCTTTTCGTACCTTCGATCGGAAAGATATCGTCTTCGACGCCGTTGACGGCAACGAACGGGCGTGGTGCAATGAGCCCGGCGATGTCGTACTGTTCACCCAACTTCGTAATACCCGGAACGTAATTACACTCGCAGTGATCGACCGCGGCTATCGACTCTTCGAACGTACAGAAATACGATGATACCGCGGCCGCGTCGATTCGCTCGTCGATAGCTGCAGTGAACAGTGCAACGGCTCCACCGCTAGAGTGTCCAGTGACGAGGATACGCTCATCGTCGAAATCCGGCCGATCTTCGATGAAATCGAGCAGACG
>NZ_JBAWAC010000395.1:0-5093 GCF_049589095.1 Haladaptatus sp.
CGAAACGGAAGAGCCGTCCGCGGCGGCGGCCGCGGACTACGAAACCGAGCTCTCGTTTAACTGAAACCGGATTCGCCTTCGAGCAGGTGTTCCTCGACGACGTCCTCGTCGAGTTCGATACCGAGTCCCGGTCGCTCGGGAACCTCGATGTACCCGTCCTCGATGAGCGGGTCGCTCGTGTGCAAGTCGTCCCACCAATCGACCTCCAGTGCGTGGTATTCGAGGACGTCGAAGTTGGGGATGCAGGCACCGAGATGGACGCACGCCATCGTGCCGATGGGACTGCAGACGTTGTGCGGCGAGAAGGCGATGTAGTTCTCCTCGGCGCGGTTGGCGATGGCCTTCGATTCGGCGAGACCGCCACAGGTCGACGGGTCGGGCGTGACGACGTCGACGCCGAAGTCGTAGAGGAGGTCCTTGAACTCGTGGACGCGGAACCGATTCTCGCCGGTCGCGAGCGGAATGCTGGTCGCTCGGGCGACTTCTCGCTGGGCGTCCATGTTCTCCGGGGGGACGACGTCTTCGAGCCACATCAGGTCGTACGGCTCCAACTTTCGTGCGACGCGTTTCGCGCTGTCCAATGAGTAATCCCAGTGGATGTCGAACGCGAGGTCGATTTCGTCGCCGATAGCCTCGCGGACCGCGTCCACGATATCGACCTTCCGCTGCACTGCGCGATTCGACACCCGTCCATTGTACGGGTCCGGATGGTTGTCCATCTCCATGTCGAGGTCGAACTTGATGGCGGTAAAGCCCATATCAACCACACGCGTCGCCTCCTCAGCGTACGCCTCGGGGCGATAGGCGTCCTCGTCGTGATGGGCGACGTATCCGTCCTTGGTCTCGAACGCCTCACCCGCGTGGCAATCGCAGTAAATTCGGACAGCGTCACGATACTTCCCACCGAGCAGCTGATAGACGGGAACGCCGAGGACTTTACCCATGATATCCCAACAGGCGATTTCGATACCTGAGGCGGCCGTCACAACCTTTCCGGTCGTGCCGCCGTGGCCGGACATATCCTGTACGATTCGACGGAAGATACGCTCCGGGTCGAGGGGGTTTTCACCGACGAGGAACCGCTTCGTATATTCCATGATGTCCGTGACCGTTCCGCCGCGATAGGATTCACCGATGCCCGTGACGCCCGCGTCCGTGTGTACTTTCACCAGATTCCACTCGAAGTTCCCTTCGACGACGGCGGTTTCGATGTCGGTTATCGTCACGTCCCGATCCGGCGCGCGGTTGGTCGCGTGATTGGAGAAGTCCCGCATCAGGCGAGTCCTCCGTATCTGTTCCGTTCGCTACCTTCTGGTGTGGTTTTCACGTCCATGAGATAACGTTTGAAGTAGGGAATTGAACCCATATAACAATTGGTGCCCGATACCGTATGGCACAACCGTTTAAGTAAACGCTTTCGCAACGGATGATATGGAGTTTCCCGACGCGAACGAACTCGCTTCCGTCGTCCCCGACGTAACGCTGCCGCGGTTCGCACGAGTCCGGTACGAACCGTCCACACCCGACCTCGACGACCCCGAATCGGCCGCCCGCGTTGCGGTCGAATCCCTCCCCCTCGAACAGATTCCGAAGGGGGGAACCGTTGCCGTTGGTGTCGGAAGTCGCGGCATCGACCGCATCGACACCGTCACCACCGCCGTCGTGGCCGAACTCGGCGAGCGAGGATTCGAGCCAATCGTCGTTCCCGCGATGGGAAGCCACGGTGGGGCGTCTCCGGAGGGCCAACGTTCCGTCCTCCAATCCTACGGCATCACCGAGGACGCAATCGGTTGTCCAATCGACCCGCGCACCGAGACGACCGTTCTCGGGAAAGCTGACCGCGGATTTCCCGTCCACTGGTCCACGGCCGCCCTCGAATCCGACGCCAGCATGGTGATAAACAGGGTGAAAGCTCACACGAACTTCCATGGAGCCTTCGAGAGCGGTCTCACGAAGATGGCCGTCATCGGACTCGGAAAACAACGGGGCGCTCAAAACACACACGAACATTCCATCGTCGACGGGTACGAGGACGTCCACCGAGACGCGTTTAGCGTCATCGCCGCCGAATCGAATCTCGTCGGCGGCATCGCGCTCGTCGAGAACTTCCACCATCGACTCGCGGAGGTTACCGGCATTCCGATCGAGGAATTACCCGACGGTGAGACGCCGCTGTTGGAACGGGCGTACGAGTACATGCCGACGCTCCCGTACGACGAACTCGATGTTCTCGTCGTGGACCAGATGGGAAAGGACGTCTCCGGGGCGGGTATGGACACGAACGTCATCGGTCGATACAACGTGTTGAACACGGACGACCCCGAATTCCCCGATATCAAACGGATCTACGTCCGCGGACTGACCGAAGCGTCCCATGGGAACGGTGCCGGCATCGGTCTCGCCGACGTCACCCGACAGTCGCTGATCGAAGGGCTCGACTTCGCACAAACGTACACCAACATCATAACGAGTAACTCCCTCGAGAAGGCGTCACTCCCGGTGGTCCTCCCGACCGACGAGGATGCTGTGAACGTCACGCTCTCCTCAGTCGGTCCCTACGACCCGGAACGGGTTCGCGTCGCATGGATTCACGACACGGGCCACCTCTCGGAGTTTCGTATTTCGGAAGCACTCGTCGACGAAGCCGAGACCGTTTCGGTCGAGGGATGGGAACAACTCCTCTTCGAGGGGGATGAAGCCACGTTCGAGGAACTCCAGTAAGATAGCGCGAGCAACCCTATGCTTTTGATGAAGGCCCTCGTAGTGTGGATATATACATGAAAGATGATTCTAATTCGGGACCACGTCCGGTTCCCGAGGAGATCGTTCTGGACGCATGTGGTGAACGGCCGCTTCCCGACGTCGGCATTATCGAACAATTGTGGAGGACGAGTCCGATCCCAAAGGACCGGATTGCGGATACGGCGGCGGCAGCGGTAGGTTCGTTCGACTTCGCGGATATCCCCGAGGGAGGAGACGTAGCTGTCGGTACGGGGAGCCGTGGCATCGCGAACATCCCGACCATCGTCCGCAGCATCGTTCACGAACTTCACGAGCGAGGGTACGAACCGTTCGTGTTCCCCGCGATGGGAAGCCACGGTGGGGCGACTGCCGACGGCCAACGCGAGATGCTGGCATCGCTCGGCGTCACCGAGGAAGCCATCGGCTGTGAAATCCGTGCGACGATGGAGACGACAGTCGTCGGGGAAACACTCGATCGTGGTGTCGAGGTCCACGCCGACGCGAACGCCGCCGCGGCGGATGCCATCGTCCCCATCAACCGAGTGAAACCCCACACTGATTTTCAGGGCGACGTCGAGAGTGGCCTGTCGAAGATGCTGGTCATCGGCATGGGGAAACAACGGGGAGCGAAGACTGCACACGAGTGGGCGATGGACTGGAGTTTCAGAAACATGATCCCCGAGATCGCGTCTCTGCTCGTCGAGGAACTACCCGTCGTCGGGGGTGTAGCCATCGTCGAGGACGAACATGACGAGACCGCGACCATCGAAGGTGTTCCCCCCGAAGGATTCCTCGACCGCGAGGCCGAACTGTTGGAGGAAGCGTACGCTCGACTTCCGACTATTCCGTTCGACGAAGTCGATGTCCTCGTCGTCGACCGAATGGGAAAGGACATCTCCGGGTCCGGGATGGACACGAACGTCATCGGACGTCTCGTGTTCGGTCCCGAACCCGCCCCCGAGAAACCGGATATCAAACGTATCTTCGTCCGCGGGCTCACAGAAGCCTCGCACGGTAATGCGACGGGTCTGGGTTCCGCCGATCTCATCCACGCAGACCTCTTCGAGACGATAAACCTCTCGGACACGTTCGTGAACGGACTCACGGCCTCGGCACCTCGGGGCGTCCGCATCCCACCGGCCGTGGAGACCGACCGGGCAGGCCTTCACGCCTGTCTTTCGACCATCGGCGTCACTTCCCCCGAGGACGCACGGGTCGTCCGTATTCGCGACACGATGCGGCTCGATCGCTTTGTGGCGTCGCCCGCCTTGATAGCGGAAGCACGCGAACGCGATGACCTGCGTGTCGTTCGTGAGCCGGAACCCATCGACTTCGAAGGTGGCCAGTTCACCGAAGACCTCGTCAGCGGTATGCTTCTCTGAAACAGGTCAGTGTCGGTGGATCCAGTCGCGTTAGTTTGACGAAGGGGTTCTGCATTTCGGAACAGAATCGACGGGTTGGCCGACGACGGATAGAATGGAGATGGAGTAAAATTGCACCATTACACCGATTCCGGGACGAAATCCACATTCTTGGAACGGGAGCGAGATGAAACGGTTTTAGATAGAATTTGTATTGTGGGCCCAAGTGCTGATAGGGAATCAACGGTTTCGGATTTGAATGTATGATTTGTACGGAATATCCATCTAGAATTTCGTTGTTGACATATTCTGACTATACACACCCGATTTGTTCTCAGATGAAGAACTCGACCGTTCAAGAGGGAGAAAAGGAACCAGACCACGTATTAAAGCGTGAAATGGCCATTCGAGGTCGACGAATGCACGGCTGAAAGCGAAGTAGGAGGACGGTAGAGGATCAATATCCGTTTATTGAGTATGCAAACGTTTCTTACATACAGAACGTTACAGAGATAGGCCCGTCATTGCACAGAATTGTCAGGAATTGTTCCGACAGATCGAATGGAGGATGCTGAGAGCAGAACGGAGATGGTAGCCCCGACATGGAATTTCGGAAACGAAAACTACCTCGTTCCGGGGTAATCATTGAATGTAAATCGGTAGCGATCGCGAACCATCGACCAGCCCATGTGCAATCTCCAAGTGGAAACTGCTCGGGGTCCTCGGCTCCCAACGGTCGACGAACAGCAGAAATCTATTACAATGATAGATGTGTAACGGTAAGTATGGTTCCGTCCTACTGGTGACGTCGGGAGAGATAATCCGATACTATCGGACATGACTCCCGACTGGCTGCCACCGTGGACAACGTCGACGAGCGAACAGGGCGAAGCAGACGGTACGCGGTAGCGGTTCAGGCCGATTCGGAACGACTTGCCACACGATTCGCAGTCGGAGACCGATTACACCGGGTGAACCGTCGGGAAGGAG
>NZ_JBAWAC010000396.1:0-21311 GCF_049589095.1 Haladaptatus sp.
GGCTGTGAGCTGAAAAATACCTCGGACGAGCCCGTTCACGACGAGATGGCCCCGATTGTGGTTCCACTACGACAACGACTTCCGGGCCGCGAACACCACGACCGCTCCGAGAGAATCGTTCTTTTTCTTCGATTTCGGTCGCCGAATCGCATGAAGACCGCCCCGCACCGCGACCGCCTCGGGAGGACGTGGTGCGGTTTTCACGCGACTCGGTTGCTGAAATCACAATAAAACCAACCACTTCTCGGAACGCGTAACGACGGGATTGCGTTCGGAGTAACGGTAACAGTATCCTCGATTCACATCCGACGGTACATCCCGCGCGAATCGGGCGCAGAGTACTCGAAGCCGAACCGCTCGTAAAAGCCCTCCACGTCGGCCATGAGGTTGACGTACGCCCGTTCCGGCGCGTTCTCCTCCAGGTACTCCATCAACCGTTCCATCATCCGGGACCCAAGCCCCTGGCGCTGGTGGTCGGGGTGGACGGCCATGTCGCCGATTTGGCACACCATTCCGCCGTCGCCGAGGATGCGGGCCATCCCGACCGTTTCGCCCGTTTCGTCCACGGTTATCACGCCGAAAATCGTGTTCGGGAGCCCCTGCTCGACGGCGTCCCTGCTCCGGGCGGACATTCCGGCGGCGTCGCGGAGGGTGACGAACTCGTCGACCGTCGGCAACTCGTCACGGACTTCATAGGACATGAAAAAGGGTTGTTTCAGCCGTCGTTAGTTCTACCCATCGCGGCCGAGTCCGTCGATAGTTCTCCGATCGATCAGACCGCCAGTTCTTCCGCGACCGTCTCCGCGCCCAGCAGGTCCGGGTCGAGGATGAGGTCGGCCTGACTACGGGCGAACTCCGGGATGGAATTCTCGTCGTAGACGACGACGCGAACCTCGGGGTTCAGGTCCTTCGCGACCGCGATTGCGGTGGCCTGCCCGACGTCCGTGAGGACGAACAGGTCGGCGTCGATGATGGCGGCGTCCTCCAACGCGGGGCGGGAGGCGATGCCGTCGATGGTCGTCAGTTCGACGCCCTCGGATTCGAGGGCGCGACCGAGTCCGTCTTCGTCGGAACCTGCGATGACTGCACGCATCACTCGTATTCGATGGTCGCCGGGGGCTTATGTGTCACGTCGTAAACGACACGGGCGACGTTTTCGTTCTGCCCCGTGATACGCGACTGAATCCGCTGGAGCGTCTCCCAATCGAGTTCCTGCGCTCGGGCGGTCATGCCGTCGCGCGATTCGACCGAGCGGACCGCAACGATCCAGCCGTGGACGCGGTTGTCTCCCTTGACGCCGGTACCCTTGCCGACGACCGCGGCGAACGCCTGCCACGGATCGTACTCCTCCAGTTCCTCCTCGACGACGTGACACGCCTCGCGGGCGACTTGGGCCTTCTCGGGCGTGACTTCGCCGACGACTCGGACGGCGAGTCCGGGGCCGGGGAACGGCATGCGCTCGGCGATGATTTCCTCCATGCCGAGCGCGCGAGCGACCTCGCGCACCTCGTCCTTGTAGAGGTCGCGGACGGGTTCGACGATGCCGTCGAAGTCCACCACGTCCGGCAGGCCGCCGACGTTGTGGTGGGACTTGATGCCGCCCTCGCTCTCGATCCGGTCGGGGTAGATCGTCCCCTGCACGAGGTAGTCCGCGTCCGTGACGCGCGCTTCGCGCTCGAACTCGCGGATGAACTGCTCGCCGATGACCTCCCGCTTCTCCTCGGGGTCGATGACGCCCGAGAGCGCATCGAAGAAGCGCTCCTCGGCTTCCACGACTTCCAGCGAACTCATGTACGAGAACGTCTTTCGGATCTGGTTCGTTTCGCCCTTGCGCATCAGGCCGGTATCGACGTACACCGGCGTGAGTTGATCACCGATGGCCTTGTACGCCAGTCCGGCGGCGACGGACGAATCCACGCCGCCGGACAGCGCGATGATGGCGTGTGAATCGCCGACGGTTTCTCGAATCTCCGCAACCGCTTCCTCGATGAATTTTCCAGTGTCTACCATTAAGCTTCGACCTCCTCTCGTTTCTCCGCCTCGTCAAGCACGGCGTCCAGCAGGCCGACGAACGGTGGGCTGGCGCGGTCCGGTCGGGAACGGAACTCGGGGTGGAACTGCGTCCCGAAGAAGTACGGATGGTTTTCCAGTTCGAGGATTTCCATCCGGTTTCCGGCGCGACCGGAGAACACGAGGTCCTCGCCTTCGAAGTCCTCGAAGTACTCGGGATTCACCTCGTAGCGGTGACGGTGGCGCTCCGTGCAGCTCGTGCCGCCGTACACCCGCTCCGCGAGCGTTCCGGTCTCGATCTCTGTTTCGTGTGCACCCAGCCGCATCGTGCCGCCCATGTCCTCGATTTCGTACTGTTCGGGCAGGATGTCGATGACGGGGTGTGGCGTGTCAGCATCGAGTTCGGCGGAGTTCGCGTCGGTCAGACCGAGGACGTTCCGGGCGTACTCCACGACGGCCATCTGGAAGCCCAGACAGAGGCCGAGGAACGGGACGTCGTGTTCGCGGGCGTAGCGGATGGCTTCGATCTTGCCTTCCGTCCCGCGACTTCCGAACCCGCCGGGGACGACGATGCCGTCGGCCTGCTTGAGTCGCTCCTCGTGGTCGTCGTCCATCTCGTCGGAATCGACCCAGAGGACGTTCACGTCGACGTTCTTCTCCAGTCCGGCGTGTTTGAGCGCCTCGTGGATGGACATGTAGGCGTCTTCGAGCGCGTACTTTCCGACCAGCGCGATATCGACTTCACCTTCGGTTTCCTGCGTGACCAGTTCGCGCCACGCGGTGGATCGTTCCTCGCTCGGTGCCGCCTGCTCGGTCAAAGCGAGTTCCTGCATGACGTACTCGTCCAAGCCCTCTTCTTCCACGACGAGCGGAACGTGGTAGATGTCCTCCACGTCCGGGTTCGAAAACACGGCGTCGGTCGGGACGTCGCAGAACAGCGCGATCTTCTCCTTCGTCTCGGGTTGCAGACCGTCGCTGCAACGGCCGACGAGCACGTCGGGTTGCAGGCCGATGGAACGCAGTTCCTTCACGCTGTGCTGGGTCGGCTTCGTCTTCTGCTCGCCGTTCTTCGAGTGCGGAACGAGCGTGACGTGGGTCAACAGGAAATCCTCCTCGTCCTGTTCCGTGGCGAACTGGCGGAGCGCTTCGAGGAACGGCATGCTCTCGATGTCGCCCACGGTGCCACCGACTTCGACGATACACACGTCGTGGCCTTCGGCGGCCTCACGAATCCGGCGCTTGATCTCGTCCGTGATGTGCGGAATGATCTGGACGGTCTTTCCGAGGTAGTCCCCGGCGCGCTCCTTCTCGATGACGTACTGGTAGGCCTTCCCGGTCGTGATGTTGTGGTCGAAGGTCATGTCGATGTCGAGGAAACGCTCGTAGTTGCCCAAATCGAGGTCCACCTCGCCACCGTCTTTCAGTACGTACACTTCTCCATGCTGATAGGGATTCATCGTCCCCGCGTCCACGTTGAGATACGGGTCGATCTTCACGGCAGTCACGTCGAACCCGGCGTTTGCGAGCAGTCGCCCAGTGCTCGCGGCGGTAATGCCTTTGCCAAGTCCGGACATGACGCCCCCTGTGACGAAAATGAACTTCTTCCCCATCTCGGGGTCGTAGTCTGTCTCGGGGTCAGTCGGCATACTGAGTTTCTGCGAGCGGTCTTGAAAATCGTTTCGGAGGCGTCCTGCTTCGCCAGAAGATGGCATATGTTGGATACATCAGAGTTCGACCGTGAGATGAATTCGAGGAACTGAACGGAGGATGATTTCGACGCCAATAGCGTGAAAACCGGAACCTTTTGCGTGAGAAGCGCCAAGGCCGGAGTGTGACCGACGCCGAGAAACTGACGACAGGGTGCCCGCCGGTGGACGACTTGCTCGGAGGCGGATTGGAGCGCGGGACCGTCACGCAGGTGTACGGCCCGCCCGCCGCCGGGAAGACGAACGTCGCGCTGGGGGCCGCGGTGGAGACTGCGCGGAACGGTGGCACCGTGATCTACATCGACACCGAAGGGCTGTCCATCGACCGGTTCGAACAGATCGCGGGCGCACGGGCGGACGACGTGGACGAAGTCGCGTCCCGAATCGTCATCAAGGAAGCGCTCGATTTCGGGGAGCAAGAAGAAGCCGTCAAGGACGTCTCGGAGTTCGCCGAGCGCGCCGACCTCGTCGTCCTCGACAGCGCGACCGGGTTCTACCGCCTCGAACGCGGCGACGACCGGGAGGGTGGCGAGGCACTCCGAGGGGTCGCCCGCCAAGTGACGCATCTCCTCTCGCTCGCACGCAAGCACGATATCGCGGTGTTGCTGACGAATCAGGTGTACACCGACCCGAACTCCGACGGGACGCGGCCGCTCGGCGGGCACACGCTCGAACACTGGACGGGAATCGTGCTTCGAGTGGACCGCTTCCGCGGCGGCAACCGCCGGGCGACGCTCGAAAAGCATCGGTCGAAACCGGCCGGGGGACGAACCCAATTCCGAATCACGGATTCCGGACTCGAAGGGCCACAAGAGAGCGTTTGAGAATCGCTCCGATCGAGAATCGCTCCGGAGCAGTCAAAAAACAGGAGAATCGTGGTTCGCAACCGCGTCGGGTTTTCGTCGGCCGTCTACAGTTCGTTTAGCTTCCGGAGCAACTGCCCTTCGTACTCGCGGTCGCTCTGGACGCCTTTGAGTTCGAGGACGTTACGCTCCAAGGTGTCTCGGGCGACGTTGAACGCCTGTTCGGCCCCGTAGCCCTCGCCGGACCCGGCGACCTGTCCGCGGTTGGTGCGGAGGCGGATCTTACACTGAACGAGCGGCGTGCCGCGGAGTTTCTCCTTGTGCTCGTGGAACCTCACGTGCGCGTGGCGCACCTGCATGTCCTGGTACTTGTCGGTGATCCCCTCGACGCTCTCTCGGATGGCCTGCCGGGTGATGGTGTCGAGGAGGTCGATGTTCGTGATCTGCACGTCCATGTGATCCTCCTCCGTGTAGGTGAGCGCACGGAGCACGTCGGTCTTCGTGAGGACGCCACCGACGACGCGGTCGTCGTCCTCGGACGTGACGACGAGTCCGGCGTAGTTCTTCTCGAACATGCGTTCGACTGCCGTCTGCACGGAATCGCCGAGCGAGATGGTCTCGACGGGACTGTTCATTACGTCGTACACGGGAAGGTCGAGCATACGGTCACTGTCTCCCATCCGCTCGCCGCGCGTGGGCTTGTCCATGTTGCGGGTGACGAAGTCCACGATGTCGTGGGTCGTGACCATACCCGTCAGGAAGCCGTTCTCGTTCACGACGGGGAGACGGGAGATGCTGTGCTCGCGCATGAGATTGATGACGCGTCCGAGCGTGGCATCCTCCGGAATCGTGATGGGGTTTTCGGTGTAAATCTGCTGGACAGTCAGGGCGTCCAAGTTTTCGAGGACGCCTTCGAGTATGATGTCCTCGTCGATGATTCCCCAGAGCGTGCCATCCTCGAAGACAGGTGCGACCTTCGACCCGCCTTCGACGAGGGCGCGGGCGACGTCGCGCACGTCGTCGTCTCGGTTCACTTTCGGTGCCGGTTTCGTGAGTGTCGCTACTTTGGTTTGGTCCTCTATATGTGACTGCAGGAGTTGCTTTTGCGTGATGACACCGCTGTACTTGCCAGCTTCGGTGACCACGATTCCCTTTGGGTTCTCCTCTTCGAATATCGAGCGTGCCTTCCCTAGTCGCTCTTCCGCTTCGATTTCGAAGTAATCTGTGGTCGCAATGTCAGAGATATCCATCGGCGTTTTGAATGACGCGTCCATCGGTCTTGAACTTTGTCGCGGAGAAGGCATGTTAGCGGGGTTTTTCCCGGTTGGAAACCTAGGTTTCCGACGTGTTTCCCGACATCGGCGCGGTGTTCGGTCCCTACACCTATCTGGTCAGTGAAATCCTGTTCGGATCGGTCGCGTTGTGGTTGCTCGTTCGAGCGGAGGCGCTCCCGCGCGCCGCGAAAACCCTCCTCGTGATTTATCCCATCGGGTTCGTGTGGGATTGGTACACCCTGACGATCGGTGTGTTCGCGATTCCACTCCGTACAGGGGTCGAACTACTCGGCATTCCGCTCGAAGAACACATCTTCATCGTCGTCGTCCCGGCCCTCGTCCTCGGAATACACGAGAATCTGCTCCAGCGGTGAAACGGGGGTGAGAAAGTCCGTGTAACGGGTCATTACCGCCAGACGGCGACGGGGTACGATTTATCTGAAGTTTTTGGTAACCACTCGTTTACGGCTGGTAAATGGTGAATAACAAAGAACAAACCCGGCAATGTTCGAATCCATGCTGGGTTACGAGCAAGGGGTGGCGTAGTAATGAGCACAATCGGTGACTCCTCAGGCACAGGAGACAACAACACGGACAACCAACCAAGTGAATCGGACTCGACTGTCGCCGAGCAGGTTTCGGATATCCTCGACTCGAATCGCTCGCACGAGGAACGAGCAACACCGCTCTCCCGCGATATGGTTTTCGACGTACTGAAAAACCAACGGCGACGGTACGCGCTCCACTATCTGAAACAGGCCGACGAAACCGTGCAGTTGAGCGACCTTGCGGAACAGGTCGCCGCGTGGGAGAACGACACCACGGTCGGCGCGATCTCGGCGGCGGAGCGAAAACGGGTCTACACCGCACTCTACCAGTCCCACCTCCCGAAATTGGACGACGCAGGAATCGTAGATTACAACCAAAACAGGGGTATCGTCGAGCTCTCCACTGCGGCGGAACAACTCGATCCATATCTCGAAACGAATACCCGAGACGACATCTCGTGGTGCAAGCGATATCTCGGAATCGCGGCCGCCGGATTCGCACTGCTTACCGCGGCGTGGCTCCAGGTCCCGCCGCTCGCGGGAATCACTGATATCGGACTCGCACTGTTCGTCGTCGTCGCGTTCACCATCGTCGCCATAGCACACACCTACGACGCACGGAACGCACCGTCAACCGGCGAACAGGCACCCGAAGTCTCCGACGAGTAATTCGGACTCGGCTTTCAGACCATCGATATTCGGAGCCACGGGGGTGTGGTTCACCGATGTGATGGCTCAGAATGGGGGGTTCTTCTCACCCATCTCTCGAATCGACCGTTACCGGACGGTAGACCCTCCGTGAGTCGATTTTCTGATTTCTCGGTTGTGAGCGGTTGCACGAAGCACGGCCCGGCCGACGAGGAAAGACCAGTAAACTGTTATTAACAGACGGATTGTAGTCCGCTATTTCGTTCGGACGAAGTGACTACTCGAAATCCGCTCATCCTACGGGTTTCCTAACCGAACGATCCGATACGTCGGCTGTACCGATGTGCTGATAGTACTCGAATAGTATCCATCCACTATCATCAGAAGCCCCCTGTCCGTGGTCAGCGTGAGCGTTCCGATCCGTCCGGAACTCCCGTACAGTATCGTCCTCCCCGGCACGATTCGTTTTCGCCGGAAGCGATTATTCCGTCACCCGTTTTTCATCCGTGAAGTCGCGGAAACGCGACTTTGACCGTCCCCTCCGTCCGATAGAAGTAACTCTGCAAGACGAGATACGCCGGACGAACCAACAGGGCATCGCTGTAACGGACAGGTGCTTGGAACAAATACCTGCTCGCTTCGGGCTATCGGAGTATGTCCCGACCGATTTTCCGAAAGAAAAGCGTACCGCTCGGCAATCGTCCCCGGAAACGCGTTCAGCGTGTGTCGAACCGATCAGCACGAAGGCGATACTGGTATCGAGCGATGCGGTGGCCCCCCTCAACGACATCGTCCCGCCGCGTCGAACTCGTGTCCAGTGCTCGTTATCGTGTGTTCGAGCGTATGGAGTCGAGTGGCTACTGCGCCGCTGTGTCTCGGTTGCGTCTGCGGATCGTAATCAGCACGAACGCGATGACTCCCAGCACGAAGTAGAGGAAAGCAGCAATCACGACGTCGGTTATCGTCGCGAACCAGACGAGGTACGGAACGATGAGCAAAGCGAGGATGTACTTTTGCCGTCGCTCGATTCGGTCGAGTTGAGTCTGGCGGGGGGATTCGTCCATACATCACTTAGATAGAAAGTAAACATAAAATAATTTCTATGAAGTGGTTTTGTGGAGCGCTCGTTTGAGCGACTCACTCCCGACTTGCCCCGCGTTGCCCGGCGCTGTATTGTGGAAATCAGACAGTATGAAGGAACAGAATTCACTGTGAGAAGCTGTTTCGAGAGAATTTGAGTGGGTTTGGGCAGATTTGAACTGCCGGCCTCCTCCATGTCAAGGAGGTGTCATAACCAACTAGACCACAAACCCAGTCGGCCTCTGTCTGAACGCATTCATCAGTTACCCGCAAGGGTAATTGAACCTTTCGAAACGCGCCGCCCTGTCACGGTTTTATTCGTGAACGTACCGCACGACAGCTTTAAGTTGATGTACGTATGTGTTCATTGTAACCCAAAGAAGTTCATTGGTGCTCACTATGCAGGATTACATCGAACTCGTTACGGACGGTCAGGATTTGACACTCACCCAAGCACGGGAGGCGGCCACGGCCGTCTTCGACGGGGCCACGGAGGCCCAGATCGGTGCGTTGCTCACCGGGTTGCGCGCCAAGGGCGAGACCGAGGCCGAAATCGCTGGCTTCGCGCAGGGAATGCGCGGGGCGGCCCGGACGATTTCCCCCGACCGGACGCCGCTCGTTGACACCTGCGGAACGGGGGGCGACGACTACAACACGATCAACGTCTCGACGACGTCCGCCATCGTCGCCAGCGGTGCGGGGGTTCCGGTGGCGAAACACGGCAACTACTCCGTCTCCTCCTCCTCCGGCAGCGCCGACGTGCTCGACGAAGTCGGCGTCGTCATCGATTCCGAACCGACCGCCGTCGAGCAGGCCATCGAGGAACAAGGAATCGGCTTCATGCTCGCGCCGGTGTTCCACCCGGCGATGAAGGCCGTCATCGGGCCGCGCAAGGAACTCGGCATGCGAACCGTGTTTAACGTCCTCGGACCGCTGACGAACCCCGCTGGAGCGGACGCGCAGGTCGTCGGCGTCTACGACCCCGACCTCGTTCCCGTCCTCGCCCGTGCGCTCTCGCACATGGACGTGGACCACGCGCTCGTCGTCCACGGCTCCGGCATGGACGAAATCGCGATCCACGACGAGACGACGGTCGCCGAAGTCGAGAACGGGAGCATCGAGGAGTACACGCTCTCGCCGACCGATCTCGGCGTGGAACAGCACGACGTGTCCGCCGTTGCCGGTGGCACGCCGACCGAGAACGCCCGTGACCTCCGCGGCATCGTGGAGGGGACCGTGGGCGGGGCAAAACGCGACATCATACTGGCGAACGCCGGGGCTGCGATCTACGTCTCCGGACGGGCCGACTCGCTCGAAGACGGCGTGGAACAGGCACGACAGGCCATCGATTCGGGAAGCGCGGGCGAGAAACTGGCGGCGATGACGGGGGCGTTGTCGGCATGACTCGCGTAAAGATTTGCGGCCTGACGAACGAGGACGACCTCACGGCCGCCATCGACGCCGGAGCGGACGCGATCGGCTTGCTGGTGGACGTCTCGGTCGATTCGCCGCGCGAAATCAGTCCGGACCGGGCCGCCGAACTGGCCCGCGAAATCCCGCCGTTCGTCTCGACGGTGTTGGTGACGATGCCCGAACGAATCGAGCGAACCGTCGAACTCGCTCAACTCGTGGAACCCGACATCGTACAGGTCCACGACACCAGCGTCGGCGACCTCGCGTATCTCTCGTCGAATATCGATGCGAACGTGATTCCCGTCATCGCCCCCGACACAGACCGGCCCGAGCGATACGACACCGTCGCGGACGGCCTCCTACTCGATGCCGGGGCGGTCGGCGGCACCGGCGAGACGCACGACTGGGACCGGGCACGGGAGCTATCGGACTCGCTCTCCTCGCCGGTCCTGCTCGCGGGGGGACTGACGCCCGAGAACGTTGCGGACGCGGTGAAGACGGTCGAACCGTTCGCCGTGGACGTCGCGAGCGGCGTCGAATCGAGTGGCGGGGAAAAGGACCACGACGCCGTCGAATCGTTCGTCAGAAACGCGAAACGTGGTCGACAGGCAATCGCTCATCAATGAATCGAGGGAAGTTCAGCGAGCTGGCGGGGAGTATCGACTGTAACGATAGCGACGGCGGGGACGCCAACGACGGTGCGGTCGTCTACGTCTCGGCGGAACTCGACCTCGACGCGTCCATCGACCCGCTCACGGCCTACTCGACCCTCGGTGGCGGGGAGTACGATTACCTCCTCGAAAGCGCCGACAAGGTCGCCTCCAGCGACCCGTACGGCGCGTTCGACGCGGGTACACACGAGGCCGACACCGGACACCACAGCCGAGCACGCTACTCATTCGTCGGCTACGACCCCGCAGCGGTGGTGTCCGTCACTCCGGACGAGACCGACGTGCAGGTGCTACGCGAGAAGTGGAATCGTGAACTGAACGCCGACGGCTCCGAGGACGACGACGTGCTCGACAGGCTTCGGACAGCGCTCCCTGACGTCCCGCGTCGCGGGTTTCCGGACGGTGAAGGGTTCTGTGGGGGACTGGTCGGCTTCCTCGCGTACAACGCCGTCTACGACCTCTGGTTGGACGAGCAGGGCATCGAACGGCCCGACACGGAGCTACCCGACGCGCAGTTCGTCCTGAGCACGAAGACGCTCGTCTTCGACCACGTCGAAGGGACGCTGTCGCTCGTGTTCACGCCGCTCGTGTCGCCGGACGACGACATCGACGAGCGGTACGACGAGTTGGTCGCGGAACGTGACCGCGTCACCGCGAAGCTCGAATCCGCAACCGCACCGTCGTTCGGCGACTACCGTCCGAAAAGCGGGACAGCAGGGCCGCAGGACGAGTACGAAGCCGCCGTGAAGCGGGCCAACGAACACGTCACGGCGGGCGACATCTACCAAGGCGTCATCTCGCGCAAACGAACCGTGGAGGCGGATATCGACCCGCGGGCGCTATACGCGGCGCTCCGGGACGTGAACCCCTCGCCGTACATGTATCTCCTCGGCTACAACGACCTGAGCATCGTCGGTGCGAGCCCGGAAACGCTGGTCTCGGTGCAGGACGAGGAAATCGTCTCGAACCCCATCGCGGGGACGTGCTCGCGCGGCAACAGCCCGATGGAGGACCGCAGGCTCGCGGGCGAACTCCTCGCCGACGAGAAGGAGCGTTCGGAACACGCCATGCTCGTGGACCTGGCGCGAAACGATGTTCGCCGGGTTGCGGAATCCGGCAGCGTGCGCGTCGAGGAGTTCATGAACGTCATCAAGTACAGCCACGTTCAGCACATAGAGAGCACCGTCACGGGAGCGCTCGCCGAAAACCGCGACGCCTTCGACGCGGTGCGGGCGTCGTTCCCGGCGGGGACGCTGACCGGCGCGCCGAAAATCCGCGCGATGGAGATCATCGACGACCTCGAACGGACGACCCGCGGCGTCTACGGCGGCGGCGTCGGTTATATCTCGTGGACCGGCGACGCCGACTTCGCCATCGCCATCCGGACGGCGACCATTTCGCACGGAACCACCGACGAAATCACGGTGCAAGCGGGTGCGGGAATCGTCGCCGACAGCGACCCGGCGTCCGAGTACGAGGAGACCGAACAGAAGATGGGCGGCGTGTTGGCCGCGCTGGATCGATTGGGACCGGGAACGGAAGCCGTCGAAATGGAGGCTTCCAAATGACGCGCCTGCTGTTCGTGGACAACTACGATTCGTTCACGTACAACCTCGTGGAGTACGCCGAGGACGCGCTTCGAGCGAACGAAGCGGAGTTCGAAACGACGGTCGTGAAGAACACGGCGTCGCTCGCGGACATCCGCGACTTCGACCCCGACGTCATCGTCATCAGTCCCGGTCCCGGTCATCCGAAAAACGAGCGGGACGTCGGGATCACGGCGGACGTCCTTCGGGAGTTGTCGCCGGAAATTCCGACGCTCGGCGTCTGTCTCGGGTTGGAGGCGGCGATTTACGAATACGGCGGCGAAATCGGTCGTGCGCCGGAACCGATCCACGGCAAGGCGTTTCCCGTCGAACACGACGGGAAGGGAGTTTTCGAGGGAATCGAACAGGGCTTTCAGGCAGGACGGTATCACTCGCTCGTGACGACCGGCGTCCCGGATTGTTTCGAAGTGAGCGCGACGACGACGCACGGGGACACGGAACTCGTGATGGGAATCCGCCATCGGGAGTATCCCATCGAGTGCGTGCAGTTCCACCCGGAAAGCGTTCTCACGGCGCGTGGTCGGGAACTGATCGGGAACTTCCTCGCCGGGTAGAATTGGAATTAGAGTAGAATTAGAACGTCAGCACGCCCGCCGCGTAGAGCGCGGCGGCGACGAGGACGACGACGATACCGACGCGAAAGAGGATACTGATCGCGAATCGGATGGCGGCGATGAGGAGAATGACGGCGACGATGGCGACGACGATCCCGACGGGCTCGATGGCGAGGGGGAACATGTGTGAAATGACACCCTACCAGTTGGTAAACGTATCGATGGTATCGGTTTTCGATCGATTGAGACTTGACAGACGGAACCACGGTAATGACTCGTTACCGTGAGAAATATCGTCATTCCGGTCACTTTCGCTCCGGTCTGAACACTCTTATATTGCTCGGCGTGTTACTCAGAGATAGCAAGAAGAAAGATCGCAGAGGCATCACTATTCAACTACAGTTGACATAAAGAAAGTAAGCTTAATTGGGGTTGGGAGAAATGGATTCTTCGTCACGAATGAAACGGGTCTACGTGCGAAACCAAGTGAGAATCGACGTGCAGAGTACTGAACGAACGGTGGTGGCGCGTACATGAGCGACGCGCACGAGACGAACGCCGACGAAGTCTCGCTACCTGTCAAACGGACGGGAGGGGAGACGCTGGAGGACCGGATGACCGGAAACGCCTATCAAAACATCCTTCCGGCGCGCTATCTCCGCAAGGACGCGGACGGCAACCTCGTCGAATCACAGGACGACCTGTTCCCGCGCGTGGCGAAGAACATCGCTCTCGCGGAGGCCGTCTACGAGTCCGAAAAGCAGGGCGTCGAACTCACCGTCACGCCCGAGCAGTTGAAGCCCGGTCACCCGCGCCGCGACGAACTCGCCGCGGAAGTGTTCGGGAAGGGAACTACGACGGAAGATGACGAAGAGACGACGCTGTCCATCTACAACGTCAACAAGTTCGCCTACGACACGGTCGTTCCCGAACTCCCCGAGGACATCCGCGACCACGTGGAGTCGACCCGGGACGAGTTCGAGGACCTGATGGGACAGCTCTCGTTCGTCCCGAACTCCCCGACGCTGATGAACGCCGGCGACGAACTCCAACAGCTTTCGGCGTGTTTCGTGGACTCCCCGGGCGACGACATCACGGACATCCACCAGACGGCGAAGGAAGCCGCCGAGGTGTTCCAGTCCGGTGGCGGAATGGGGTACGCGTTCTGGCGACTCCGACCGTATGGCGACGCCGTCGGCTCGACCGGCGGCATCGCGTCCGGCCCGATCACCTTCATGCGCACGTACGATCAGATGTGCGAAACCATCGCGCAGGGCGGTGCCCGGCGTGGTGCACAGATGGGCGTCATGCGCGTCTCCCACCCCGACGTCATCCAGTTCATCCACGCGAAGAACAAGGACGTGAGCCTCGCCAACACGCTCCGCCTGAACGACCCCGACGACTACACGCACACGTCGTTCAAGGAAGCGCTCGAAGAGGCCCGCGAACTCATCGACGAGGACGGCCGCGTGCCGAAGCACCTCCGCAACGCCGCCGAAGGTCATCTCTCTAATTTCAACATCTCCGTCGGCGTCACGGACGACTTCATGGACGCGTTGTACAACGACGAGGAGTTCGTCTTCACCAACCCGCGGACGGAAGAACCCCACGTCGCCACCGAACACACGGAAGAGATGTACGACATGTTCGGCCTCGGCGACTACGTCACGCCGGGCGAAGTGCTCTCGATTCCGGCGAAGGTCCTCTGGGACCGCATCGTGGACGGTGCGTGGGAGAACGGCGAACCCGGAATCATCTACCTCGAACGGGTGAACAAGGAACACTCCTTCGACGTGGAGAAACACCCGGACCACCGGATTCTCGCCACGAACCCGTGCGGCGAACAACCGCTCGAAGAGTACGAAGCCTGTAACCTCGGCCATATCAACCTCTCGACGCTGGCCGACCTCGACGCGCCGGACTGGCGCGTCTGGTACGACGAGAACGGGGAGAACTACGGGTCGCTCTCGGAAGCCGTCGATGCCTTCCTCCGCGAAGGTATCGACTGGGACGAGTTCGACTACCGCATCGAGTACGGGACGCGATTCCTCGAAAACGTCGTCACTATGTCCGACTTCCCGGTCGAGAAGATCGAACAGAAGGTTCGGGACATGCGCAAGATCGGTCTCGGCGTCATGGGTCTCGCCCAGTTGTACATCCAACTCGGCGTCCGCTACGGCTCCGAGGAGGGCAACGAGATCGCCAAGCAGTTGATGACCCACATCAACCACGAGTCCAAGTGGGCCTCCCACGAACTCGCGGAGGAACGCGGCTCGTTCAACGACTGGTCGGACTCGAAGTACGCGAACCCGACCGACTACCCCGAATGGTTCGAAGGCCAGACCGGCCTCGACGCCGAGAAGTGGACGGACGGCTTCGCGGTCCGCAACCACAACACGACCACCATCGCGCCGACGGGCACCACCTCGATGGTCGGCAACACCACGGGCGGCTGTGAACCGATTTACAACGTCGCGTACTACAAAAACGTCTCCGACGACGTGCAGGGAGACGAGATGCTCGTGGAGTTCGACGACTACTTCCTCCGCACGCTGGAGGCGAACGACATCGACGTGGAAGCGGTGAAACAGGAGGCCCAAGACCAGATGGCGAACAACGAGTTCTCCGGCGTCGAGGGACTCGACACCGTTCCGGACGCCATCGGCGAACTGTTCGTCGTGACGGGCGACCTCACGGGCAAGCAACACGCCGCGGTCCAGTGTGCCTGCCAGAAGGGTGTGGACTCGGCCATCAGCAAGACGTGTAACTTCCCGAACTCCGCCAGCAAGGAGGACATGGACGAAGTCTACCGCTACATCTACGACCACGGCGGCAAGGGCGTCACGGTGTACCGCGACGGCACGCGCTCGAAGCAGGTGCTCACCACGCGGGCCGACAACGCCGAATTCGCCGACGAGGAGGAAGCGGCCGAGACCATCGTGGAGCAGATCGAGACTGTCTTCGGCGGCGTCGAAGGCTTCATCGAGAGCGAGGAAGTTCAAGCCAAACTCGGCAACGAACTCGGCGACCTCCTGGACGAGGGCGTCACCGGCGGCGCGTATGCCAAGGAACGACCGCGTCCCGACGTGCTTCACGGCGTAACCCAGCGCGTCGACACGGGCTACGGCAAGATGTACGTCAACATCAACGAGGACGAGAACGGCGAACCGTTCGAGTTGTTCGCCACCATCGGCAACTCCGGCGGGTTCACCAACTCCTTCACCGAAGCGCTGGCGAAGGTCATCAGCTACGCGCTGCGTAGCGGCGTCGATCCGAACGAGATCGCCTCCGACCTGCAGGGCATCCGTAGCCCGAAGGTCGCGTGGGACAAGGGCGAACAGATCAACTCCATCCCGGACGCCATCGGCGTCGCCATGCGGCGCTACCTCGACGGCGAAATCGAGAAAGCGTCCTATCCGCAACAGAAGACGCTCGAAGAGACGGCCGACGAGACTGAAACCGATGGCGGTGCGGCAAAAGCCGAGGAGAAAGACGCCTCCCAGTCGCTCATCGACGCGGGTGAGAGTCCGGAGTGTCCCGAATGTGGGTCGCTCTCGCTGTACTTCTCGGAAGGCTGCAAGACCTGCGAGTCCTGTGGCTGGAGCGAGTGTTCGTAGATAGGTCGAGAGAATAGAGTTCGATTTTTCGGTTGCGTTTTTTCGATTTCGCTACTTCACCGTCACCCACGTCAGGAACACGAGGGCGACGAACTGGAGCGTCCGGAGCACCAACACCGCTTGCTGTACCGCCGGATTGCCGGAGTAGAACATCTGCATGCCGAAGAAGTAGTAGAGGGCGACGACGTTTTCGGCGAGCATCACGAGGGCGAAGGCCAGCAGTCCGAGGACGAGCGCGGTACGGAACTTCAGGTAGCTTCGCACCCAGACGCCCACCAGTACGGCGAGCAGGAGGATGTTCACGACTGCGAGTCCGCTTGCGAGTTGTATCGAATTCATTTTATCTGCTCCATGATTTCCTCGAAGGCGTCCCGATGGTGTTCGAACCGGTCGGTGAGAAAGTAGAGTTTGCCGTACTCGTTGTCGCCCGGTTCCACGACGCCGTGATCGACGAGCATGTCGAGGTGATGTCGGATCGTCTTGTACTCCACGCCGAGTTCCGACGCCAACTGGTTGGCGTTTCGCGGGCGCTCCGAGAGGGCGCGAATGATACGCGCGCGGTTTTCACCGCCGCGCGTCGCTGTGAGTAGATACCAGAGCGCCTTGTCCATCGAACGGTCACTTGATTGCGAGTCATGCAGCCAGATATATCTACGGCTCGATACGCTTCGACACCCACCCGGATGCCCCGTTCGGATACGCGTTCTCCTGTTCTCTCGGCTGACGGTTCCCCTCCCCATCCGTCGCGCGCACCACGACTTCGTGCGGGCCGTTCGGCTCGTACGTGTGTTCCCACTGCCGCCACACGTCCGTTCCGGGGAGCGGTTCCGAGAGGGTGGCGTCGGTCCACGACGAACCGCCGTCGGTCGAAACCTCGACGCGCTCGATGCCGCGCGTCCCGGCGTAGGCGTGCCCGCCGACTTGTACTTCGCCACCATCGAGGTGGTTGACGGCGTGGAGTTTGGCGACGGTGTTGACCGGGCCGGTCCCGTGCCAGCCGTTCTTCTCCCAGTAGCCTTCCGCCTCCTGCTCCAACACCTGGATCTCGGTGATCCACTTCACGTTGATCTCGCCCCAATGACCGGGAATCAGCGCGCGAACCGGATAGCCGTGGCTGCGGGGAAGCGGTCGGCCGTTCATCTCGTAGGCCAGAAAGCCATCCTTGAGCGCCGCGAGGGGGAACTCCTCGTAGTAGTTGTCGGCCGCCCGGAACATGACACAGCATTCGTCGGAAACGGTCGTCTCGTCCAGCAGCGCCGAAATCGGCACGCCCGTCCAGAGCGCGTTGTCCATTTTCTTCCCGTTCAGCGACTCGCCGACACAGCGGAGCGTGATGAACCGATGTTCTTTGTCCATCGATTTGAGGTCGGAGAGACTGAAGGACGACTCCTCCTCGACGGCACCCGTCACCCGAAGGTTCCAGTCGGAGGCCGAGACGACGGGGTCCACGCTGTTGATGTCCACCTGATAGAAATCCTCGCTCACCAAGCCTTCGAGTCCGCCGACGGCGAGCGATTTGTCCTCGGCTTCGGCGAGCAACGACCCCACGTCCGCAGCCACCGGCCCGGACGGTTTCTGCGTATCGCCGCCGCTGCCACGTCCAGAGCCGAGTACGCCACCGATGCCACCGATCGCGATGGTCCCGGCGATAGCCTGGAGGAGACTCCTACGTGCTGCGGAAATAGAATCGGTGCCCGAACCAGTCGAATCGGCCGATCCGGTTGCAGCCGTCGAGCCGAACGATGCGACGGCAACGACCAGTCCGGCACCGATTCCGGCCCCCAACGCGGAGATGAGAGCATCCGTCAACGCCAGTGCAGGCACAACACAGAGCAGGCCGACCGCGAGGGACGCAGGGACGGGGGCGGGGGCGGGAATCGCATCCGCCGCTCGCGTCCCGATGGCCGCCGTCACCGCGAACAGCAGGACGGTCAGGACGAGCGCCAGCAGGAATCCGAGTTGGTCGCCGAGGTCCCCGAGCGTCTGTATCGACCACGTGATGACCGCGCTCGGCGTGGTTGCGACGACGAACGTGCTGACCGGCGCGGCAACGAACGACGGGGTGAACCCGACTGCGGCGTACGACCCGGCGACGGCGGCGATTCCGGCGAGGAGTGCGATCGCTCCCTCGGCCGCTACGACAGGAAGATCGCCTCGATCAGTTTCGCGCAGGTCGTCGGTCATGGTTATCGGTTCCGTGCGATGTACAGTGCGCCAGCGACCAGTGCGACCAGCGCGACGCCGATACCGAATCCGGGGAGGGAGTTGCCCGAACCGCCGCTCTCCCCGTCGTTCATCGTGTCATCCGTCATGTTGTCGTCACTCATGTTGTCATCGGTCGTCGTATCGGTCATCTCGTCGTCCGTCATGGTGTCGTCGGTCATGTTGTCGTCCGTCATCGTCCCGTCGTCCATCTCGTGAGTCGTGGTCATGTCGTCCGAACCGTTGTGCATGCCATCGTCCATCGAGTCGTTACCCATCTGGTCGGTCGTGGTCGTCATGTTGTCGTGCATGCCGTCGTCCATCGTCCCGTTGTGCATCGTCTCCGTCGTCGTCGAACTCTGTGCGAGTTGAACGGGGGAAACGTCATCGACCGGCGTTCCGGCGCTCACCGTGAGCGGAACGGCACAGACGGTCAGTACGAGAGCCACTGCGAGTGCGTGTTTGAATCGCATACCCGAATCGAGTTCTCGTCGCTAAATAGCCGTTTTTCGAACTCCAACCCCACTCCCTTCGCACTGTCTTCCACTCTCTTCCAAATTACTTCCAAATGCGAGATGCAGTGCAGATGTGGGTGGGCACGTCCCGGACACCACCGACGGAAAACGTGATACCTCACGGGACTCGTGTTACGAATATGGAAGAGACGCCGAAAGGACGGCCCTGTCCGTTTTGCGGTGCGTCGATGATGCATCGCCATTGCAAGTACGTCTGCCCGCAACACGGCGTCGTCTACGACTGTGCGGACACGTTCTACTGATCGTCGGTGTAGGCCCGGTAAGCGGGACCGGCCAACAACAGAATTCCCCCGAGCGCGGCGGCGACGATGAGCATCCAGTTATCCTCGATCCCGTCGAGCGAGAGCGTGTCCAGCGAACTTCCGGCGAGGACGGCGACGACCATCCACGGCACTTCGCCGATCGCCGTTCCGAGGAGGAACGAGCCGTCGGAGACGTTCGAGAGTCCGGCGGCCGCCGAGACCGCATCGGAGGGGACGGGAAACAGACGCGAGGCGATCATCCCGCGCAGGTCTCCCGTCGTGTCGAAGAAGCGTTCTCCGGAGTCACCGAGGCGGCCGAAGATGCCCGAATCGACGCGGAAGTACCGGGCCGCCACGAACGGAAGATACGCACTCATCACGGTCCCACAGAGCGCGGCCGGAAATCCGACGACCGGCCCGTACACGTAGCCGACGGCGACGGCGACCACTGTCGTCGGCCACGCGAACATCGGGCGGACGAGATAGACGGCGAGAAACAACCCGCCCGCGAGAATCGGCGTCTGCTTGACGTGCTTTACCTGCTCGATGAGGAATTTTGGCGAGAGAAGGACGCCAGCGACGACGACCACCGCGACCAGCGCGAATCCGGTTACTTGTCGTCGATTCCCCGAAAGTTCCATCTGACCCATCGTTGCCGGAGGAGTGGTTAAATTCTTTCCACCCGAGCGCGCAACGCTTAATCCGCCTCGTATCACAGCCATAAACGATGGACGCGGACGCCGACCCCGTGGCGATGGGGGTCGAACTGTTGAGCAAGCTAGAACAACCGGAACTGTCGGTCGCGGAGGCGGTGGACCGTATCGAGACGATCACGACCGACCCGACGACGACGCGAACGATCCTCGACGAGGCCGAAAAACGCGGCGTCATCGACCGGGAAAACGGAATCATTCGACCGAGCGGCGGTGGGTTCGTCCGCTTCGAGAGCCAAGTCGTGACCAAGGAGGGCGATTTTACCTGCCGTCGCTGTGGCACCGGCATCTCGACGGGTCATTTCATCCGCCTCGACGCGGGCGAACTCGGCCCGTTCGGCTCCTCCTGCATCCGGAAGGTAACCGGGCGGGAATAGAAATCAGGTAGGAATAGAAATCAAGTGGGAAGGGAAACCGAACGAGGGTGGAATCGGGTAAAGGTTCCTACCGTCCGCGACTGAGTTCGGCGATGAGTTGCTCGATGGTTTTCTGCTGTCGTTCGAGCAGTTCGTTCTGTCGTTCGACCGTTTCGGTCAGCGCCGCGAGTTGGGATTCGACGGGGTCGTCCAGATTCTCGCTCGCGGACTCGAAGCCCGAGTCAGCGAATCCAGTGGGTTCGTCCGACGAGGGTTCCTCGGATTCCGGTTCGGTCGCTACCGCGCTCGCCGTAGTCACCGTGTTCGACGTGGTCGTCCCCGTCGCCTCCGTCCGATCTGACGCTTCCTCGGTGGATGCGGTTTCGGCGACGGTGGAGGCTTGTGATTCAGCCGTCGTTTGCGGTTCAGCCGCAGTTTGTGATTCGGTCGTAGTCTGCGGTTCACTGTCGCCGGGCGTGTCGATTATCTGCCCCTCGGTGTCCAGTTCGGGTGGGTTCGCGTCGAGGGGTTTGACGCCGCCGCCGAACACGTCGTCGTCTTCGAGCGAGACGTTCTCGTCGGGTTCCGGTTCCGGATCCTCGGGAGCCACGCGTTGCTCGAACTCGGCGTAACTTCCCACGTCGTGGTAGGACAACAGTCCCTGCTCGATTCGTTCACGGACCTCCCGCGTCCGGTCGGTCGGGGTTTTGATCCGCTGTGGGCGACCATCTGCTTCGATGATGATCTGCGAGGAGACGTTTCCTTCCTCGACATCGAGACGCGTCACGTCCGCGAAGTGGAACTGCTCGAAGTCCGTATCCCAGATTGCCTCGCCGACGTGTTTCACGACGCGCGCGCTCGTGAGGACGAGTGTCAATTCGCTGAATTGGTAGGTCTGGAGGACTTGTTCGTTCGAGTCGGTAACACCTGCGCCGTTCAGCACGCCAGCGATGACGGGATGAAGCGCATCGTGGAGGCGTTTGGTCGGGATTTTGAACTGCTCTGTGCCGTCGATGCCGTAGTCGAGCGTGATGGAGGACTTCTGTCGGCCTTCGGAGACGGTGATTCGCTCCGCGTCGTGCGGATACTCTTCGACGGACTCGTCGCTGAGCAAGCCGTCGGCGCAGTAAATGAGCGTCCGCGTCGACGTCACGTAGAGGGTGTCTTCCCCTCCGAGAGATACTTTGGCGGCAACGTGTTCGTCACCGAGGCTGGACTGGACGATTCCCGGAACGTTCATGATGGGAATGGTCATGCCCATGTCTTAAGACCGATGGATAGACACGACAGGGAGAAAACTCATATCCTCTCGAACACTAACTGAGACGGTT
>NZ_JBAWAC010000397.1:0-4696 GCF_049589095.1 Haladaptatus sp.
CGATTTTCGCGTTTCCTGCCCCGGACGACCGGAGTACTTCTGTGTCCGTGCCGTCGCCGTCGTGGACGGTGTATCCCTCCTCGCGGGCGGTTTGCACTATCGTTTCGTCCTGCTCTATCAGCACGACGTTCTCTCCACGGTCTTCGAGGCGTGCGGCGAGCGACCGGCCCACCTTTCCGCCTCCGATGATGAGTACGCGCATTGGAATTACGTTCAGATATTCAGCGATAAATCGGGCGAACCCGCCTTCGAGCACGACGGTCACGACGATGACTAGGAAGACGGTACCGATGAGTACCGTCGCCGCATGCTCTGCGTTCGGAATCACGTCGGCCGAGTTACGAATGCGGAAGGCGAACAGGGTCGCGACGGACGCCGGGATGATGCCGCGCGGGCCGACGAAACCCATAAACAGCTTCTCGTCCCGCGTGAACCGCCCGCCCGATGTCGAAATGAAGACGATGAGCGGCCGGATGACGAACATCACGACGAACACGACGATGGCCCCTCCGATCCCGAGCGCGAAGAGGTCTTTCGGCTTGAGCAAGGCCGCCAGCGTGATGAACACGAACGAGAGGACGACCAGCGTGATGTCCCCTTTGAACTCCTCGATCTTCTCCTCGTAGGGGAGGTCCGCGTTGCCGAGAAGGATACCGGCCGTCGCAACCGCCGCGATGCCGGACTCCCTGGCGACGATATCGGCGGCGGCGTAGGCGGTCAACGCGCCGACCAGCACCAACAACCGGGAGTTCTGTGGTGCGTTCCCCGGCGAGAGGTCGAGATGCCGGAGGATGTACCAGATTATCCCGGCGACGAGGATTCCGACGAGCATGCCGGTTCCGAGGCGGCGAACGAACGACGCGAAAAACTCGCCGACGTGGAACGCGCTCGATCCGGTGAGAACCAACACCTCGAACATCACGACGGCGAGGATCGCGGCCGTCACGTCGTTGGCGATTCCTTCGGTTTCGAGCGCGGCCGCGACCCTGTCCCTGACCGGGACGACCGACAGGATCGGCGTGATGACCGTCGGACCGGTCGCGACGAGCAACGATCCGATGAGTAACGAGAGGTCCCACGGTTGATCGAGCGCGAACCGGATGACCGTCGCCGTCCCCAACAACGAGATGAGCGCGCCGATGGTGACGAGGCGAATCTGCGCCGATGGTGCCTCCCGGAGCTTGTTCACCTTCAGATGGAACGCACCTTCGAAGACGATGATGGCCACGCTCAGTCCCACGATGGACGAGAGCGCGTCACCGAACGCCGACGGGTTCAGCAGGTGCAGTCCGACCGGTCCGAAGATGATCCCTGCCGCGATGAGAAACAACACGCTCGGCACTTGAAACCGATCCGCGAGCACCTGTGAGATGACACCGAGTCCGATGATGGCGGTGACTATGTACAGCAACTGCGCACTCGCGGCCTCGGCACTCACTGCTGGCCCTCCATGTACCGGGTAGGAGAGGGTGGACAGTTATAAAATCAGTGGAAAAAACGCGCGACTGCACGGGGTGGGTCGCGAATATTGGTGGGTGTTTGTTTCGGTTTTTGGAATAAAACACACCGTTTGTCAAAAACACGCCCGGCGGAGAAACAGCACCGGTGTTCGGTTTAGGGCGAACTGATATGAATCTAGCTGGAAAACTGATTTGTCGTCGGCAATCGATAGCCGCGAACGGGGTCTCATGGGGAACGGACATTCGACGCGGCGAGCGGTGCTCGGGTTCGGTAGTGTAGCGGCCGGTATCGGCATCGTTGGAGGGTTCGGACAACGACCCGAGAGCGACGCCGATTGCACGTCCGGCGACGACGGAACGACCGACGAGACGAACGCGCCAGTGGACGTTCGGGGGGCCATCTACTTCCCGTCGCGGGCGTTCAACACGTTCCAGATGTGGAACGGCTACGATTCGGACGTCATCGAGCGCGACCTCTGTTATGCGAGTCGTATCAACCTCAACGCGTTACGGGTGTGGTTGAGTTTCGAGGCGTGGCAACGGGAACCGACGCGGTTCGGACTTCGACTGGAGCATTTCCTGACGACGGCGGCGGACCACGGGTTGCGGGTGCTGTTGGGCATCTTCGAGGGTATCGGGGCGAATCCGAGCCACCACACCTTGACGAACAGGGATCCAGTCACCGCCCGTCCGGTGTTCTCGCCGTCGCGAAAGATCATGGAGCAGTCGAAACGGTGGCACCTTCCACGGGAGTTCATCCGGTGGTTCATGGACCGTTACCGCGACGATTCCCGTCTGTTGGCCATCGAACTCATCAACGAGCCGTGTTGGCGGCCGTGGAAGCTACAGTTCGCAGAGGGGATGTTTCGGACGCTGTGGAACCAACGCGGACGGGTGCCGTTGTCGGTCGGTTCGACGAACATCGAGAACAACGAGCAGTATCGAAAGTGGGGGAGCGAGGTGTTCCAGTGTCACAGCAACTTCGGGCACACGAAGAAGAACTATCGGAACCTGTTGAAGCGAATCAACGCGGCCGAGCGTCGGTTCGGTCGCCCCATCTGGCTGTCCGAGTGGCAATGTCTCAAGCCGCCGCGTAGGGGACAGGGAACACACCCACCGAACTACTCGTCGCTCGCGCCGTTGATTCGGCGGGCAGGCGTGGGGAACTTCTTCTGGTCGCTCATGGTCAAACCGGCCTATCAGGTGTACCGCAGGAGACAGGGGTTGTTGAGCGGAATCTTCCACGAGGACGGCGCGGTCTGGAGTCTGGACGACGCGCGTGCCATCAAGGCCATGTCCGGTGACCCGTCGTTTTCGGGGGAAGAACGACAGGAGTGGCCGGAGTGGGCGAAACCGGTCGAGAGGTCGCTGACCGACTAGATATCACGGATCGCTCGCTCGGCGGCGTTGAGCGCTTTCTCGCGGTCGAATTCCGCGACGATGGACTCCAGTTCTTCGGGCGAGGCGTCCGCGAGTTCGCGGGCGTGTTTCGTCATGTTCGGAACCGCCCGGATGATGTTGTCGATGACCGGAACCGCGGCGGTTCGTGGCGACCGCGAGAGCGGGTTGAGGTCGATGACGATTTCGGTTTTACCCATCTCCGCGAGCGCTTCGGCCCGGTCGCCGTCCTCCAGCGGAACGAGAACGACGTCCGCGTCGTAGATTCCGTCCGCGTCCACCTTCCCGCGTTCGTGTTCCAAGCCCGGAATCCGGGCGTCGGCGGTGAGTCCCTTGACGTTCTCCGCGCCGTGTGCGCGCAGGTGGTCGGCGATGGCCCGCATGCGCTCTTCGGTTCGGCCGAACAGGTTGACCTCGATGTCCGCACCGGTGGCCTCGGCGAGTTCGACGGTTTCCTTCGGAACGAGCGCCGCCACGTTGCCGTTCACGGAGAGCACGGCGTGGTCGGCGAGGAGCAACTGCGCCGCCGCCGCACGCTCCGCGTCGTCGGCGCTCGGGAGCGTCGCTTCGCCCAGCAGGTAATCGAACGCCTCGCCGCGTCCTTCGGCGATGAGGCCCTGCTTGCTCGTGACTCCTTTCTCGACGCCGTCCTCGATGCGGTGTCGCGTGAGAAGCGATTGCTGTCGCGGATGGTCCTCCGGAATCTCTACCTCGTGGCTCATGGTCGATATCGGAAACGGAGGGTCAAAACAGCCGTGATTTACCCGTTCGATGGGTGGTTCGTCCTCACTCGATGAGTGTCGCGCCCGCGTGGTGGGTCCGGCACGCGTTCGCGTCGTAGCCCGCGTCGGAGAGTCCGGAGTCGAGTGCGAATACCGTCTTTCCGAGCATCGCCATCGACGCTTGTCCCCCTTCGTCGTGAACGTCCTCGATGACGTCCCGAACCTCGTCGGTGAGCAGTTCCGCCCGCTCGGCGAACTCGTTGGACTGTTCCATGAACGTCTCCATCGTTGGTTCGTTCACCAACGCGACGAGCGCCTCCACGCCTGCCTCCGAAAGCCGGGTCGTGCTCCCCGAGAGGACTTCCGCCGTCGAGAGTTCGCCCAGCGAGAGATACTCGATGTTGGCCCGCGTCGGGACCCCATCGAGGCGATTGTGCGCCGGTGCACCCGGTTCGAGGCGGATGGGAATGCCGCCGCGGGCCTGTGCAACCACGTCACCGAGTCCGGTCCCGGCCTCGACTTCCGCCCCGTGTGCGATAGTGACGAGTTCGTTCTCCGAGCGGCCGCCGCCGAACACGTCGTTCGCGGCGAACGCCGTTCCGAGTGCGAGCGCACCCGAGATGCCGAATCCGGCCCCCAGTGGGAGCGTCGTCTCTGCCGAAATACGGGCCGTCAAGTCGAGGTCGTCCAACACTCGACGCCCCGATTCGACGGCGGCGAACTCGCCGTTCAGGTCTATACTCGTCTCCGCTGCCGGTTCGACGGTCACGGTGACGCCTTCCGAAAGTGTCAGCCCCGCCCCGCGAGACCCCGCCCGCTCGGGGTCGTCGTCCTCGTGGATGCTGAAGAACCCCGTGATATGGCCGGGAACGAACGCGCGACCAACCTCGTCGCTCATACGTCCCGGTTTCGGCCGACGGCGTATAACGGTTAAAATTTGTCCGCGTCGTCTCCCCCCGTCTCACTCCCGTTCGATCGGTCCGTCTCGAAGTCGTCCACGGCGCGGGCCGCCAGTCGCGCCACGCGCAGGGGTTCTGGACGCCCTCCTTCGGGTGTGAACGCGCGCACGACTTCCGTGGCTTCGTCGGCATCCATTCCGACGTGGCGGACGAACAC
>NZ_JBAWAC010000398.1:0-4441 GCF_049589095.1 Haladaptatus sp.
GAGATGTTGTCCCCGTGTGCGTGCGCCGCGACCGGAATCCCCGATTCGCTCAACTCCCGCGCTGTCTCCGGGTTTTTGTCGAGATCTGTCACCATGCAGTCCACGTCGATATCCGCATCGAGGAGCACGTCGGCGGCCGTCGAGGCCGCGACGACGCACTCCGCTCTTCGTGCCGTGTCGAGTTCGTCGGCCAGCGAGGGGGCCGCTCCCGCGATTGCGACGGTGCTCCCGGTGATCCGGTCGAGTTTCGCGCGGTCGAACGGAACCGAGAGTTCGGCGAGGACGTCGCGGGCGCGTTCGTCGTCCGTCCGAGGGAAGCCGAAATCCGCGAGGATTGCGCGGTAGACGGGGTCCCACTCGTCGAACTTCATTGCCGTTCGCGGCCGAACGCGTGGCCGATAACGGCGGCGTCACGGGTTTCCGCCACGTCGTGCGTTCGGATCACGTCGGCCCCGCGTTCGACGGCCAGCGAGGTCGCCGCGAGGCTGGCCGGGAGTCGTTCCTCGGTGTCCCTGCCCACTACGTCCCCCAAGAAGTTCTTCCGGTTGATGGAGACGAGGATGGGCCGCCCCAGTTCCCGGAACTCGCCGAGTCGGTGGAACGTCTCGCGGTCGTCAGCGAGCGTCTTCTCCTCGCTCCATCCGCCGAACGCTGGATCGAGGATGGTCTTGTCCGTCAGCGGTTCGGCAGCGAGCGCGTCGTAAATGTCGTCCACGCGCTCGATCGCGCCGGGACGGGTCAGGTCCGGCGGACTCGCCATCTTCACGACGGCGGCGTCGTGGCGTTCACAGACCGTCGCCATCTCCGGGTCCGCGAAGCCACAGATGTCGTTGACCATGTCGAACCCACCCGACAGCGCCGCATCCGCCACGTCCGCATACCGGGTTTCGATGGAGAAGACGGGGTTCCCTTCCACCTGTTCGATGGCTTCCAGCGCGGTATCGAGTCGGTCGAGTTCCTCCTCCGCGGAGAGCACGTCGAACCGTTTGTTCGCCGATTCGAGACCGACATCCACGATGTCCACGCCTTCCGCGACGAGTTCTGCGTCCACGTACGCCGCGGCGTCGGCGGGGTCGTCGTACACGCTCGGGTCGTACGGCGATTCCTCGCTGACGTTCAACACACCCATGATCCGTGGCGGGTGTTCCGGCCCGATTCCGAGTCCCGCTGCGGAAACGTTCTGCATATCCGAAAACGAGGGCGAGCACGGTTAAAAATCGGCCCTTTCAGTGCAGGTCCGCCGCGGCGATGTCGTCGCTCCAGTAGAGGTCGCCGTTGTACTCGACCGGCACCGACTCCATTTTGAAGAATTCATCGAGTTCAGTGGCAGTCATATTTTTCCGAATAACAGGAGACAGATAGAATCGTCCACTATCCTCCTGTGTGATTTCATAAAAAGAGCCGTTATTGTGTCCATTCATCATGTGGACCTTCAGATTTGTTGTGTATATTCCGTCCGCATACGAATCAATGTGAATGCTGCTGTTCATCAAACCGAATGATTGGCAAACGCTCGCTGAAGGATCTCCAAGGACGACATACTGGTTCCCACTTAGTGTCGTCGTTCGTGCGATTGAGAGCGCGCTACGAAGTGTACATCCCTTCCCAAGGAGGCGAGCAAGCCACGAACCGACCTCGGTCGCAGGTCCGTTCGAGACGTCCGAAAGCGTGGCAATGCCGCCTCGACAACCCTTCTCGACTAGTTCCATGCTCTGTTCGTACGACCGACAGGCATTGAGCAGGAACGATTCGACGTTCACCGTCTCCAACAGCCGTGTATCGAGGACGCCGTCGGCGCATTCGATCCCCTCGTCGCTGACGTGGCCGATGTAATGAAGAAAATCGATGTCCGCGGCGAACACCGAGGCGAGTTCCTCGACGGTCAAATCGTAGACGATATCGATCTCGTGATCGGTGGTCTCTCGAAATCCATATAGATCCGTCACTTTGCCCTCGGCTTTCATCCGCTGGTCGTTGCAGACGATTTTGACCGAGATGGTCGATGTCCTCGGTTTCGTGTCTTCGATTCGACGGCGGTATGAATTGAGTGTAACCTTGTTGCCGCCGATAGGAACGCCATCGCCGAGCCATTCGTCGTGAGGGGTTTTCGTCTCCGGCGGACTCACGACTTTTGCTTCCGCTACATTTCCAAGAACACTTGCTTGACTTCGGCAAAAGTCAGTGACCGTCTGTGGTCGCTCTGCTTGTGATATCCGGGCAGTAGCAGACGGATGCCGAATGAATGCGAGATCTGACGAAACGTACGGCAGTACCTCGACGTTTTGTTTCGTCAGTTCGAGTATTACCGTGTGACTCCAATCCGGAAAGAGCGAATCGACACGGTCGAACGGGACATCCAGATATGTGTCGAGTCGTTCGGATAGCGACCGATTGTATAGAATCTTGAAGTCGAAATCCACCAGCGGTTCAATTTTCGGACGGATGTGAAGTGGTACCGGATAGAACCCCTCCTCACGAATCAGGCAATCGAAGAAGAAAACGTGGCGGAGCAGTTCGTTGACCTGCTGTTCGAACGCGACGTCGTCTCCGAACACGTACTTCGAACCGGGAGTCTCAAGCCGCGCAGGCGTTCCCGGTACGACTTTCGCACCGAGATAGAACGCCAACGATACGACCGGATAGACGTACGTCCGCTCCGGCGGCACGACCAACCGAACTCCGGTATCCGGCCGTTTGAGGTGCGACGGAGCCGAAAACTCGTCGCCGTGTTCGAGGAGTGGCGGGTGGCCACGAAGCGTCGGAAACGAGCGCTCCGGTGAGAGCGTATCCAATGCCGATCCGAACAATGAAATTCCACGCATCACGTCCTCGATGTCGTCGGTGATTGTGACCGTACCATTGGGAAACCGGTGCATCGATCCAACGCCGACGGTGACTCCTTTTTCTGTCTCGAACTCGATCGTGGAAGAAGAATGGCCAGATCGGATTGTGAGTGGGCAATCGACGGCAACATATAGTCGCACCGGGGTAGTTTTGAACTCGAGATGGCCCACGTGGAACGACGATTCCCACGTTCCATCGTCCATCTGGACGGTATCGCGTAGCTCATCGAAACGATCCCACACGTTAAACGATATTCCGGAAGGGATATCGATCCGATCCGTCCGGAATTCGACCGCCGTCTCGACCGAGAACGGGAACCCCTCCGTCGAATCCTGTCGTGGATCGATTCGTGACGGGGTCTGTAACACGACTTCCGCCTTTTCGATGGGATCCCAGATTCTAATTCCACATCCGTCCGAAACGCGTTCGACCTGTATTTCAGCCCCTTTCGGTCGATTATCGTCCCCCGTCATGATTCACTTAGCCCGGACCTGGTAACGGCCCCACCAACCAGTCCGGATCGTAACCAAACGCGTCTCCGAATCGTGGTGGAACGAACAATCATATCGCAACGATGGTACTCACGGATGAAAACCGAATCGATCACCGCAAATCCTTCGTCGTGATGTCGTCGCTCCAGTACAGGTCGCCGTCGTATTTGATCGGCATCGACTCCTCTCGAAACACCTCGTCGAGCGTCTCCGCCTCCAAGTGGAAGTCGCCGATCCAGTCCGACTGGAGGTACTGTGTCATGTCGTCGTCCCACACCGACCCGAACATCGAACCGGCGCTGTCACGGGGGGGATAGAACGGTTTGATCCGAATCGTGTACCCCCCATCATCGTCCGTCTCGATGAACAGCATCGGTTTGATCCTCGAAAACGGTTGGCAGAGGGTGAGACTCCCGTCCCCGATGACGACGTACTGGTCACCCGACAGCGTCTCCGACTGGGCGATGGAGAGCGCGCTCCAGAACGAAAGGCCCGAACCGAGTCCGCGGGCGAGCAGACACCCGATCTTCGTGGCCGGTTCGTTGGACACGTCCGACAGGGTTGCGACACCGACCCGGCACCCCTTTTCGACCAAGGTGGCGCTCTGTTCGTACGAGCGACAGGCGTTGAGCAGGAACGACTCGACGTTCACCGCGTCCAACGTCCGGGTATCGAGCACGCCGTCGGCACACTCGATACCGCTGTGATTGACGTGGCCGATGTAGTGCAGATAATCGATGTCGGCGGCGAATACGGTTCGTAGTTCCTCGACGGTCAAGTCGTAGGCGATATCGACCTCGTGACGACTCGTATCCCGGAAGCTGTACTGCTCACACACCTTCCCCTCGTCATTCATGTTCGTGTCGTTGCAGACGATCTGGACCCGAATCGTCGAGCGTTCCGACGAATCGTGATCGATGCGGCGACGATAGGAGTCCACCGTCGCCTTGTTGCCGCCGACGGGAACGCCGTCCCCGATCCAAACGTGTTCCTTCGACGTCGTCGGTTGCGGACTGACAGCAGGCGTACTCCCCTCCGATTCGGCTGGGGTCTGAGTGCTTCGACAGAAATCAGCTATTTCAGGGGCCTCTGCCGCCGGTTGCACG
>NZ_JBAWAC010000399.1:0-4878 GCF_049589095.1 Haladaptatus sp.
CCGGTGGCATGGAGACGCCGAGCCACGACCGCGTGGAACCCGGCGCCATCCACAAGGCGAACAAGGGCGTGTTGTTCGTGGACGAGATCAACACCCTCGACATCCGCAGTCAGCAGAAGCTGATGACCGCGATTCAGGAGGGCGAGTTCTCCATCACCGGACAGTCCGAACGCTCGTCCGGTGCGATGGTTCACACCGAACCCGTCCCGACCGACTTCGTGATGGTCGCGGCGGGGAACCTCGACGCGATGGAGAACATGCATCCGGCGCTCCGGAGCCGTATCAAGGGGTACGGGTACGAAGTGTACATGGACGACACCATCGACGACACGCCGGAGATGCGCCGGAAATACGCGCGCTTCGTCGCACAGGAAGTCGAAAAGGACGGTCGGCTCCCGCACTTCACGGACACGGCAGTCGAGGAAATCATCCTCGAAGCCCAGCGCCGTGCGATGCGGAAGGACCACCTCACGCTCAAACTGCGTGACCTCGGTGGCCTCGTCCGCGTCGCCGGTGACATCGCCCGTGCGGAGGACGCCGAGAACACCACGCGCGACCACGTGCTGCAAGCGAAACAGCGCTCGCGTTCCATCGAGCAACAGATCGCCGACGACTACATCGAACGCCGGAAGGACTACGAACTCACCGTTTCGGCGGGCGACGTGGTCGGCCGCGTGAACGGTCTGGCGGTCATGGGCGAGGACAGCGGTATCGTCATGCCCGTCATGGCGGAAGTCGCGCCGTCGCAGGGTCCCGGCAAGGTGATCGCCACCGGGAAACTGCAGGACATCGCCGAGGAGGCGGTGCAGAACGTCAGCGCCATCATCAAGAAGTTCAGCGACGAGGACATCTCCGAGAAGGACATCCACATCCAGTACGTCCAATCCTACGAAGGCGTCCAGGGTGACTCCGCGTCGGTGACGATGGCCACGGCGGTCATCAGCGCGCTGGAGAACATCCCCATCGACCAGAGCATCGCCATGACCGGCTCGTTGTCGGTTCGCGGCGACGTGCTCCCCGTCGGTGGCGTCACGCACAAGATCGAGGCGGCCGCGAAAGCGGGCGTCAAGACGGTCATCATCCCGAAGGCCAACGAGCAAGACGTGATGATCGAGGACGAGTACAAAGAGATGATCGAAATCGTCCCCGTCACGCACATCAGCGAAGTCCTCGAAGTCGCGCTCACGGGCGAATCCGAGAAGGACAGCCTCATCAACCGACTGAAGGACATCACCGGCCACGCCCTCGACCGCAAGGTCGGCGGCACCAAGCCCGGTAGCAACCCAAGTCCGCAGTAGCGGGCGAACGAGAATTCGTTTTTTCCGTTCTCCGACACGAGCAGCGACCGCGTCGCCGTAGTAGATAGTTTTTCACCGTCAGCGTACGAACACGAACGTGAATGGTCACGCCGAACTGGAACGCGTTCGCAGGCGTCACCCTCATTGTCCTCGTCGTCCTCATCGCACTGGCCCGCGCCTCGCAAGCGATGTTCGTCGGGGAGGACGAAGACGGATGGGAGGAACCCGAGGCAACCGTCGAAACGCCCGACCGACGCGTACGGAACGGCGGGGACGAATGGGGCGGGTACGAACGGAGCAGGAACGGGGACGAACGGGACGACGACGAACGGGATACCAACGAATCGAACGATTCCAGTGTCGAGGACCAGGGCCGCCGACCGACCGAAGTTTCGTCGCCGATCCCCGACGAACCGTTCCCGGCCGTCGAGTCTCCGACTCCTGTGGAGGATTTCACGCCGGGGACGCTGCTGGTCAACGTCGCGCTGAGTCAGGGGCTGTTCGGCGTGATTCTCGTCGTCGCCGCCGTGCTGACCGCGATTCCCGCCGACGCGCTCGGCGTGGGGAGCGCGACGGCGACCCAGTTCGGCGTCGGGGCACTTCTCGGGGTGGCGCTCTACGTCGCCAACGAACTCGGCCAGCAAGTGGTCGACGCGGCCGGAATCGAGTACGAGGACAGCCTTCGGGAGATGCTCACCCCCGATTCGGTCCGCGGGTGGATCGTTTTGCTCGTTCTCGTCCTCCCGATCATCGCGGGGTTCGAGGAACTCCTGTTCCGGTCGTCCCTCGTGGGCGTGTTCGCCGCCGGGTACGGCATCTCGCCGTGGTTCCTCGTCGTCGCCTCGTCAGCCGCGTTCGCTGTCGGCCATGGCGCGCAGGGTCCGGCCGGTGTGCTCGTCACGGGGACGCTGGGTGCGGCGCTCGCCAGCGCGTTCGTCCTGACGGGAAGCATGGTTGTGGTCGTGGTCGCCCACTACCTCGTCAACGCGCTGGAGTTCGCGGTTCACGCTCACGACGATTCGTCGAGATAGTCGGCGAACACGGATACTGCACGCTCGTAGGGGGTCGGAGAAGTCGAGAGAATCGGGAAGCTCGCTCCCGTGTCACGGAGCGGTGCGCTGTGCTTACCGCTCTTCGCTGTTCTCGTGAGCCGGGCGGGACCGTCGGTCCCGCTGGAAGCCGGCGCTTTACGCCGGCGACGAAGCGAACGGGAGCACGGAAGAACGGAGTTCTTCCGGTGCGAACGAGGGTCAGAAGAGCTATCGCTCTTCGCTGTCCAGCACGCGGATCTGGTCACCGCGCACGGTAACTGGAATCGGGACGGTGGCCTCGTATAGCTCGACCGTTACCTGGTCCTTCCCCTCGTCGATACGCTGGACCTGCGCCTTCTCACCCTTGAACGGTCCGGCGATGAGTTCCACGATGTCCCCTTCCGCGATGCCCTCCACGTCGGGCGTCGGGGAGAGGAAGTGCTCCACTTCGGAGATGTTGCTCTCGCCGGGGACCATGCTCCGCGCGTGGGGGATTTCCTCCAGTACGCGGTCGATGACGCGGTGGTCGTCGGCCTCGACCATGACGTAGCTGGTGAGCGAGTCGGGTGCGAGGACCGCGTGAATCTCCGGTTCCTCGCGGTTGATGATCATGTCCGCGACTGTACGTTCCTGACTTGCCGTGGTCTTTACTGCGTAGATAGGCATTTGTTCTCCTATACGGGGGCGGCGTTGATGAAGCTCATGATGGCGAAGATCACGAACCCGAGCAGTCCGACGAGCAGAATACCGGCACCGGCAATCTGAGCGATCTTTGAGAACTCGTTCCACGACGGCGTGCTCGCCAATTTGAGCACCCGTAGGTACGACGCGAGGTCAAGCTTAACGTCCATTGTTGGTTGTGCTTGGCCATCGGGCTTTTTCTATCTTACTACAGAGGGATGAGAGCGAAACGTGGTTGGGACACGTTCGAGGGGGATCGATCGAAACGGCATCGAAGCTCGTACCGAACTCGTCTCGATTTTTGTGAAAACCCACGGCTCTCCGCCACAAATCCGAAAAACGAAGAAGAGATTATTCGACGTAGTCGATGTCTTCGGCCTGCTGTTGGGCCTGCGCCTGTGCCCGTTCGGCTTCGTTGCGGCCGTAGATCTGTGGCGATTCGACGCCGGTGACGACGATCATGGTACGCATGGTGCCGTCGAGGTCCTCGTCGATGGAGGTCCCCCAGATGATGCGGGCGTCGGGGTCGATGCGGTCGTAGATCTGCTCGACCACGCCTTCGGCCTCCTCGATGGACATGTCATTGCCACCGGTGACGTTGACGAGCGCGGATTTCGCGCCGCTGATGTCCACGTCGAGGAGTGGCGAGCGCAGGGCGCTCTTGACCGAATCCTGTGCCTTCTGGTCGGAGTCGCTCTCGCCGAGACCGATCATCGCCACGCCGCCTTTCTCCATGACGGTGCGAACGTCGGCGAAGTCGAGGTTGACGAGGCCGGGCTTCGTGATGAGCTCCGTGATGCCTTTCACCGAGCGCATGAGCACTTCGTCGGCAACCTTGAACGCCTGTTTGACGGGCAGTTTGCCCACGGAGTCGAGCAGGCGGTCGTTCGGGACGACGATGACGGTGTCGCTCACGTCGCGCAGGCGCTCCAGACCGGCCTCCGCGTTGGTGCGGCGGACCTCGCCCTCCGCCGTGAACGGCGTCGTGACGATGGCGATGGTGAGCGCACCGGCCTCGCGCGCGGCTTTGGCGACGACCGGGGCGCTCCCCGTGCCGGTGCCGCCGCCGAGACCGGCGGTGACGAACACCATGTCCGAGCCTTGAATCGAGTCGTAGATTTCGTCCTGACTTTCGAGGGCGGCCTCCTCGCCGACCTGCGGGAGCGACCCGGCACCGCGCCCGCTCGTCTTCTGTTCGCCCATCAGGATCTTAGTGTCCGCCTCGATTTCGACGAGATGCTGAACGTCGGTGTTCGCGGCGACGAGTGACGCCCCGTGGATCCCCTCTTCGGCCATTCGGTTGACCGTGTTCCCGCCACCGCCGCCGCACCCGACGACGGTGATGTTGGTTTGGAGTTCCTTGAGTACGTCCTGTAGTTCCTCGTCGGTCATCGTCCCGGAGAGACTGGTGTCCTGCGAGACACCACCGACCTGCGATTGGGGGGCTTCCTGTTGTTGCCCTTCCGCCTCCTCAATGGCGTCTTCAACGATTGAATCCATCCTTGAAGCTTCTTTTACGAACGCACATTAATTATCTTTCCCCTCTGGGCGACGGTCGTCTGACTCATATCACCCCATCGTGAAAAAAAGCTATAAGCACTGATTCATCCCCGGGATTCACCGCACGGGGAAGACGCGTGTCCGTTCGGTTTGCACCTTGCCGGGTGGAATCGTCGTCCCGTTCACCTCCACCGCGACCCCGGACGAGAGCTTTCCGAACGCTGGACCCTCCGGAACGCCCAATTTGCGAGCCTTCTCGGGATCGAACCCCACGTCACGCACGACGATTTCGTCCCCGTTCCGGCTCACCTCGTCGTACTTTCCGTCGAGCAGTTCGACCAGTCCGTCGATGATGGCCTCGAAGTCCG
>NZ_JBAWAC010000400.1:0-11086 GCF_049589095.1 Haladaptatus sp.
CCGGGTCGCTCGCGCTTCGATTGCGGAAACACCGATCGAAATCAGTTCGACTCCGGTGATCGATATCGACCGCGGCGGATTCGGGGGTGACACCCGAAGGGAGACACTGTTATGATTTAGCGTGACAAATGGTAACACATGAAACCGTACGCCAACCGCTCGCCGTTCGACCGGCTCCGGCAGCATTACGAAAGGAAGGAACGAGCGTGCGTCGAATGCGGTTACGTGGACCTCGATGCCCGGTGGAGCGTGACCAAGCGCGGCCACGAAATCCATTACCAACACGTCTGCCCACGCTGTGATAGCATCGAGACACACGTGCTCCGATACGACTAGTTTTCCAGCAGCGATTCGCCGGTCATCGCGTCAGGCTGTTCGACGCCGATGAGCGACAGGAGCGTCGGTGCGAGGTCACAGAGCGATCCCCCGCTTCGAACCGTCTTCCCGTCGTCGTCGCCGTCCGGGGAGACGTAGACGAACGGGACAGGGTTGTAGGTGTGTGCCGTGTGCGGGTCGTCCGGCGTCCCCATGTCGTCGGCGTTGCCGTGGTCCGCCGTGATGAGGACGTGTGCCCCGTGCGCTTCGAGCGTTTCCACGAGTCGCCCGAGTTGTTCGTCCACCGCCTCGACGGCTTCGACGGCGGCGTCGAAATCGCCGGTGTGGCCCACCATGTCCGGGTTCGCGTAGTTCAACACGAGCACGTCGGGGTCGTCCGAGTCGATGACCGAGATGGCCGTGTCCGTCACTTCCTCGGCGCTCATCTCCGGTTGTTGGTCGTAGGTCGGCACGTCCGGGCTCTGGATGATGCGCCGGATTTCGCCGTCGAACTCGATCTCCCGTCCGCCGTTCAGGAAGTAGGTCACGTGGGCGTACTTCTCCGATTCCGCGAGACGAAGCTGTGTCAGGTCGTGCTCCGAAAGCACCTCGCCCAGCGTGTCCTCAGGTTGATGCGGTGGGAACGCGACGGGAAGATCGAAATCGGGGTCGTACTGGGTCATCATGACGAACTCCGCGTCCGGTGGATGCGTGTCGAACGTCCACACCGGGTCGATGTCCGCGATCATCCGCGTCAGTTGCCGGGCGCGGTCCGAGCGATAGTTGAAGAAGACGACCGCATCGCCGTCCGCCAATTCGGGACCGTCCGCCACCAGCGTCGGTTTCACGAATTCATCCGTGTCGCCGCGGTCGTAGGAGTTCTCGACGGCTTCCACTGCGGTTTCGGCTTCGAACTTCGCGTCCCGGTTGACGATGGCGTCGTAGACTCGGTTCGTCCGCTCCCAGTTCTGGTCGCGGTCCATCGCGTAGTAGCGCCCGGAGACGGTGGAGACCTCTCCCGTCCCCTGCTCGTTGATGACCTCCTGCAACTCGCCGAGGAAGCCCGTCCCGCTCTCCGGCGGCGTATCTCGTCCGTCCGTAAAGGCGTGGGTGACGGCCTCGACACCGTGGTCCGCCGCGAGTTCGATGAGCGAGTACAGGTGTTTCTGGTCGGAGTGGACCCCGCCCTCGCTGACCAAGCCCATGAAGTGGACCCGGCCGTCGTGCTCGTCGGCGTAATCGAGCGCGCCGATGATGGCCTCGTTTTTGTCCAACTCACCGTCCGCGATGGCGTCGCTGATTCGCGTGTACTCCTGTCTGACCACCCGTCCCGCGCCGATGTTCAGGTGTCCGACCTCGCTGTTCCCCATCTGGCCGTCGGGTAGTCCGACCCTCCGTCCCGTCACGTCGAGCGTGCCGTACGCGCCTGACTCCGCGAGATGGTCGAAATTCGGCGTGTCCGCCGCTTCGATAGCGTTCCGGCCGCCGTCTTCGCTTCCCAATCCCCAACCGTCGAGGACGATGAGTCCCGCTTTCATATTCGATTCGTCGTCGGGGCGGGGTAACAAGTCTTCGCCTGCGGTGGAAAATGCGACCGTGACCGTGGGACGTTCCCGTTCACTTTCACTCCACGTAAGAATTCGTTTAACTATCGAGGCGGTGGTGCTTGTACTCGCTCGTCCCAAACGACGGGTGATATTATGCCCAATGGGGCACCATCGAACGGGGTTTCCGTGGCGCTCATCACCGCTGGCGCGACGATCATCGCCAGTCGAAACGACTGCGGGTGGATACTCGTCGCCGTCGGAGTACTGATAGCAAAGCGGAACTCGGGCGGATAACGGCCATCAGACGTCCATCCGCCCGAAATCTACCACTTTTGTTGTAACGCCGAGCGCGTCGCTCGACGGAACCGAGTAGGGAACGAAGCGTTTTATTCGTTGCGACAGTAATGAATTTTGACATTTCGGCGGCGGTTCCACTGCGTCCGAACCGACTCGTTTCGGTATCGAGGAACGGTATCTTTTTTCGGGGTGGACCGGGTTGGACCGAGCATGACACTCGACCCCGTTCACTTCGACGGCATCGCCGAACTGGCGGACAGGATAGAGTACGAAGGGGAAGAGCGCAACCATCGGGAACTCGCACGGGAGGTCTGGGAGAACTATCTCGACCCCCTGTACCACGACGGGATGGAGGTCCTCGCGCCGCTAACGGACCTCGAACGCCGGTGTGCGAACATCGAGGAACTCGCGCTGGAAACCGATCAGTTCGAGACGATGCACGGGTTGGATTCGGGGAGCATCAACCCGAAGGTGTTCAAGAACGGGCTGGTGGTCGACGTGGCCCACGCGGCGATGAGTTCGTCACCGTCCGACCTCGACCTGCACGACTCGCGCACGGTGGTCAAGGCGCTCCACACGAACGATGTGGAGCCAAAATTCGGTACCGAGTGGGAATCGTACAACGAGGGAAGTAAACGCCGTATCGTACACGCCCCGCGGCGGGACGAGTTCGAGCAGGACATCGTCCACGCGCTGGCGCTGTACCGCGCGGAAAGCAGACACGCGCTCGACCACGCGGAGGACGTGTCGGATCTTCTCCTGCTGGACGGGCCGGTGTACCCGAAAGGAATCATCCGCTGGCGTGACCGCGGTTCGATTCTTCCGGACCTGTTCGAGGAATCGAAGGAAGTACGGACGATTCTCGAAAACTACGTCGAATTGGTCGAGACGTTCGCCGACCGCGACGTGCCGTTGGCGGGATTCGTCAAGAACATCTCCGCGCGGTCGATAATCCGGACCCTTCGGGAGAAAGGCGTGAACACGCCGTGGGCACACGACGCCGCGTTTTTCTCGCAGGTTCTCGAACGCGGTAAGGTCACCGATGGGGAGTACGAGCGATTGACCGACGACCTGACGCTGACGAACTGGTTCGTCTCCCGGGCCGGTTCGGACGCCTTTTTCGGGGGTGACGAAGCCACCCGATACATCGACCGGAAGTTCGCACCGGAGCAGTACGACGTGACGTTCTGTGTCATCTACGACCCGCGGCAGGATCTGCTGTTCAAAATCGAAGCACCCAGGGTCTTCACGAGCGACGAGACGTGTCGTCGGCGTATCGAACGACAGGTGTTGAAAGAAATCGCGATCTCTCGAGGGCCTCCGACCGTTATCTCGAAAGCCGACTCGCTCGCCCGAATCGGGCGCAACAGCACCTACTCGTTGCTACGGAGTTTCGAGCGGTCGTTCGACAGCGAACTGGACGAAAACTACAACAACGTCCGTTGGGGACTCAATTACTGAAGTTCGCCCTTCTCCATCGAGAACTCGACTTCGCTCTCGTCCACGCCGATGCGGGCGAACTGCGTTCGGATGTGTTCTTCGGCAGCGTCGAGGGCCTGGTCACGGGTGTCGAACCCGCGCGGCATCGGGGTCTCGAACGCGACGTGGACCTCCTTGCCGGAGACCATCTGGGAGGTCCCGCCGCTCTCGACCTGATAGAACTCGTCGCAGACCCATACGTACGGCGCGTCTTCGTCCGGCGCGCCCTTGAACGTGGGTGAGCGTTCACCCCGCTCGTACAGCGTTCCTGTGAGGGTCGTCCCTCCCGCCTCGCCGCGAACGAGCAACATAGCACTCAATAGGACTCGGGAGGATAAAAGGGAAGTGGGAAACGGGGTGTGGAATGACACGGTGGTAGTCGTGGCATATAATTTACACGTGCGCGTTTTCCGTGTGAAACGCTCCCGGTCAACCGCCACCCGTGCGAAACACGTTTCAATCACGCACGAGATGGCAGGTCCATGAGCGATTTGGGCGACTTCTCGGATTTCGGGAGCGATTCCGGCGACTCGTCGGCGTCGGAATCGGCGGAAACGGACGGGGAGACTGCCGAAAACGGTGACGAGGGAAGCACGGGACGCGAGGGAACGACGGATGCAGGGCGGAACGACGGCTTCGATCGGATGGACCTCGACCCGGTCGGCGACGATTACGGTATCGGCAGTCTCGCCGTCTCCGAGGGGCTCGCCATCGGCGAGGAGAGCGACGATACCTGCCTACGGGCGTACATCACCGCGCCGAACCGGGGCGACGTGCGGATCGGGAAGTACGTGCTCGTCCCCTACCCGGACGGCGAAAAGCTGTTCTGTCGCATCACGACGCTCGAATACGCACAGGAGTTCCACAGCGACGACGCCACCGAGATTCACGCCCGCCGGGCGATGCGCAACGGGTCGATAGACGAGACGGACTACAAGTTCATGGCGACGCTGGAGCCCATCGCGGTGCTCTTCGCGGACGGCGACGACCTGAAACGGCGGATGACCGACCGCGTGCCGAAACCCGAGACGGTGGTTCGGCAGGCCAGCAACAAGGGCGAGATCAAGACGGGATTGAAGATTCCCGAGGACGGCGTCTTTCTGGGCCACCTCTCGGTCGGGGGCGAGAAGGTGCGGACGGCGGCCCAGCCGCCGACCATCGACTACCGCGTGAAGGACGATTACGACTCGGGCGACCCGCTCGTCTTCCGGCACTCGCTCGTGGCGGGCGGCACCGGGTCGGGGAAGACCCACGGCGCGAAGAACATCCTCCGGCAGTACCTCGCCGAGGAACGGACGTATCCGATGGACGACGGGCGAAACGCCCGGATTGCGGTCGTGCAGTTCGACCCGCAGGACGAGTACGCCCAGATGCACGACGACAACCCGGACGTGACGACCGAGGACGAACGCGCGTGGGAGCGCGAGGGCGTCGCCCACGGCGGCCACAGGGATACGAAAGCGTTCGTCCCGAAAGTCGGCGGCGAGTCCTACGCCGCGAGCCACCACGACGCCGAGCAGGTCGAGTTCACGATTCCGTTCTCGATGGTACGGGGCAACCAGTGGCTCGTCGCGGGCGCGAGCCTCAACGACAACCAGTACGGCGCGCTGACACACCTCCTCAATCGGTTCTTCCGAGAGCGCGGCGACGGCGGGACGTACCAGGAGTTCCTGAGTTTCCTCGACGACCCGGCGCTCCGCGAGGAACTGGACGAAACCGGACGCGTGCACGAAGCAACGTTCGACGCCGTCAAACGTCGTGCGCGCTCCGTTCCGAGCAGCGTGTTCGACCAAGCGGCGGACCCCATCACCGACCTCGTCCCGCAGTTCGTTCGCTCGGGGCGGCTGTCGGTCGTTCCGACCTATCACCTGCCGTCGAGTCGGGCGAAGGAGATGGTCGTCCTCGCCGTGTCGAGCCTGCTCATCGACGAGAAGCTCTCGAACGCGCCGGACTACTCGATCATCAAGGAGACACCGCTCCTCGTCGGGATGGACGAGGCGCACAACTTCCTCTCCAACGCGGACAGCGTGCAGGCCCGGCAGGTCATCGGCAAGTTCACCGACGCGGCCAAGCAGGGCCGCAAGGAACGACTCGGCCTCTTCCTCATCACGCAGGACCCGCAGGACATCGCGGAACCCGTGTTCAAACAGATCAACACGACCGTCGTCCTGAACCTCGGCGACGAGGACGCCATCAAGAGCGTGAACATCCCGACCACGCTGGAGAAGAAGGTGCCGTACATGGAGAAGGGCCAGATGGTCGTCTACTCGCCGGACAACTCCGAACCTGTCGAAATCACCGGCCTGCCGAAGTGCGTCACCCGCCACGGCAGGGATTGAGTCTCACGAGAGGAGAATTGGATAAAACGCTATGTGATGGCGATGTGTATCTCCACCCATGGCAGAGAAAATACTCGTTCCGATAGACGGCTCGGAGCACGCGACGAAGGCACTGTCGTACACGTTCGAGGAATTCCCGGACGCGGAGGTCACCGTCATCAACGTCATCGACCCCATCGACGTCGGCTACACGTCGACGGTCGGAATGCCCGGTTACTCCGAGGAGTGGTACGAGGACTCGAAGGAGAACGCGGAGGAGTTGTTCGCGGAGGCACAGGAGAAGGCCGACGAGTACGGGACCACGGTTTCGACGATAACCGACGTCGGGCAACCCGCCCAAACCATCGTCACTGCCGCCGAGGACTTCGACCACGTCGTGATGGGCAGCCACGGCCGTTCGGGCGTCTCCCGAATCCTTCTCGGTAGTGTCGCGGAAACGGTCGTTCGACGGTCGCCGGTTCCCGTGACCGTCGTTCGGTAATTCAGCGACGAGATTTTCACGATTGCCGGAATCGCCCAGCGATGCAACCGTCAGACGGGACTTCGGCTCCACGGAAAAATACAGCTTCTGATAATCCAACACCGTCGTGCGGAATCTGGTGCGTGTATCTCTCACACGCTCGTTTCCGTCGAATCGGACGGATCACGTCGATGCAGAAATACCAGAAGACTGATTCCAACGAAAACGATGAGAATTCCAGGGAGTAAATAGACGATATTTGGTGAGCAGTGATCCCCGGGACCACCTACCATTGAACACATCTGCCGCTGGAATCCATACCAAATCAGGATACCACCGCTAACGATACCAAGAGCGCCGATTGCCTGTAAGATACGTGTTGAATACATATCAAATGTGAACGCAAGACCCGGTAAATATCTTCTGTAAAATCGAAATAGGCCTGCGTAATTTGCACCACGAACTCACAGTCAGTGATGTGGGATTCGCACCTGTATTCAGCACGCTACCCCTGTCACGCTCTACGGGTTTCAAGGGAGTCGGGATTTCCACAACCGCTGGAAACAGCCTACGACACAGCCATCAGAAACGGCCGGTGACAGAGCCGCTAGTCGCCAATTCTTCCGGAAAATCTTCGATTTTCCGAGCCGACAACTGAACGGAGCGAAGTCCTCGTGAGTGAAACGAACGAGGGCACGGAAGACGCATCGCGTCTTCCGGAGCGAAGTGAGGGAGGAGCGCTTTTGATCGACATTTTGCCAGAGAGCCATCAGGGATGCCGACGGGACCCGTCGGCATCCCTGACAGCGACCGCAGCAAAAGGTCGTTTAGAAGAGATTGGCCTGCTGATAGACGCTGATTCCCTCGTCCGTGATGTCGTAGGGTTTGATGTCGCGGGAGTGGTTGGCGTCGCGGATCTTCTGGATTTCGATGGCGAGTCGGGTTTCGATGAATTCGTCCTCGTTTCGGACGTAGCGGAGGACGAACACGGCGTCGGTGAGGTACTCGATGATGCCGTGGCGTGAGGCGTAGGGGTTGTCGTCGCTGGCCTCGCTCGTGAGCATGGTGGTGACGCCCGCTTCCTTGAGACTGCGGGTGAAGTCGTAAATCTCGTTGCGGCGGGTGGCCTGCTCCTCGTACATCATTTCGAGGAGCGAGACGGAGTCGAGGACGAGGCGCGTAGCACCGAAATCGCGGACGAGTCCCGGTAGTTCGCTGCGGATGCTCGACAGCGAGTTGGCCATCTCGATGGGGTCCAAGTCCACGACCGCGAGTTTTCCGTCTTCGACGTACTCGTCGTAGGGCCAGCCTTTCTCGGTCGCGCTGTCCACGATTCGTTGGTGGCTTTCCTCCAGCGTGACGTAGACCGCCTTCTCGCCGCGTTCGAGGGCGTGGTTCAGGAACTGGAGTCCGAACGTGGTTTTTCCGGTCCCCGCGTTGCCGATCGCGACCATCAGGGTGTGCTGGAGGACGCCGCCCTGGATCATCCTGTCGAGACCGTCGATCCCGATGTCGATGCGTGGAATCGCGGACTCGAACTCCTCGTCGTCGAAGTCGGTACTGGACGGGCCGCCGCCGAATCCGCCGCTCCCGCCATCGAAGTCACTGCCGCCACCGAATTCGTCTGCGTCGAATCCATCGGCACCGGCGTCGCCATCGTCGTCGAAGTCCGGTTCGTTTCCGCCCATGTTGGGGGCTGATGCGAACGCGCTAGCGAAGTCGTCGTCGAACAGCGGTTTATCATCGGACTCCGCCTCCGACGACGTTTCCGGAACCGGGTCGGGGTCGTCCGCGTCCGCTTCATCCGCGTTCGTCTCGTCCGCGTCCGCCCCGTCCGCGTTTGCCTCATCCACTTCATCCGCATCGTCCGCCTCCTCATCTCGGAGTGCGGTCTCGAACCAATCGTCGTCGTCGCTCACGCCGCTTCCTCCTGGCCGTTCGTGGTTTGGCGTGGCCCGCGGCGCGGTGGTTCGGTCGTCCGCGTCCGTATCCGAGCGACAGATATCATCGTCCTGTCACTGGCACTCTGCGTAAATTAATGTTCGTGTCGGCGGCTTTTTGAGCACCGAGGGAGAACGAGGGCGTGATGAACGTCGGCATCGTCGCGCAGCGAGGAAACGAGCGGGCCGCGACACTTGCGGGGAAACTACGTGAGACACTCCGAGACGATACCGTGACGGTTCACCTCGACACGGCAACTGCCGAGCACTTGGGTATCGACGGCGTCGATGTGAGCCGAATGGCGGAAAACGATCTCGTCGTCAGCATCGGCGGCGACGGCACGTTCCTCTTCTCCGCGAGCGGTGCGGGTGGGACGCCGATACTCGGCGTGAACCTCGGCGAAGTCGGATTTCTGAACGCCGTTGCCCCGGAAGACGCCGTTCATGAGGTCCGCGAGGTCGTCAACGAATATCTGGACTCGGGCGAGATTCCGTCGCGCGAAGTGCCACGGTTGGAAGCGACCGGCGAGGGCGACTGGTCGGTCCATCCCGCGTTGAATGAAATCGTCGTGCAGGGCGCACAGCGTGGCCACGGACAGGGAATCGACTACGAGATCCACGTCGACGACGTGGAGTACGGCAGCGGCCACGCCGACGGCATATTGGTTTCGACGCCGACCGGGAGCACGGCGTACAACCTCAGCGAGGGCGGGCCGTTGGTCCACCCGAGCGTGAACGGTCTCATTCTCACCGAGATGTGCGCATCGCACCCGATGCCGCCGCTGGTGTTCGAGCCGAATCACGACGTGGAGATCCGCGTGACGAATGCAGCCTTCGCAGTCGTCGGAAGCGACGGGAAACAGGCCCGCATCGACCTTCCGGAGACGATCACCATCTCCGTGTCCTCCGAACCGGCCAGAATCGCCGGTCCGTCTCCGACGTTCTTCGAAGCGCTCGGAAAGCTCGACTAGCTGCCGGAAGCGGAAGCCTCTAATTCTGTCTCTCGTAAGGGAACCACAATGAAAGGGCAACTTCCCGACGTACAGGCGACCGAGCCTGACGTGACCGTCGGGTTGAACCGAGTGGGAGTAACCGGAGTCGAGAAACTGGTCGAGGTCGCCCGACCGGACAAACGACCGTACGTTCTCACCGCCGAATTCGACGTGCTTGTGGACCTCCCGAGTTGGCGCAAGGGCGCGGACATGAGCCGAAACATGGAGGTCGTGGACGAGGTCCTCGAAGACGCCGTCGAGGAGCCGACCTACCGCCTCGAAGACGTGTGCGGCGACGCCGCAGAACGACTGCTCGAAAAGCACGACTACACCTCGAAGGCCGAAGTCAGCATGGAAGCGGAGTTCATGGTGCGCGATACGACGCCCGAGAGCGAGCGGCCCACTCAAGCCATGGTGGACGTCATCGCTAGCGCGACCGCAACCGAGGAGGAGACCACGGAAGAGATCGGCGCGCGCGTCACCGGAATGACCGTCTGTCCCTGTTCTCAGGGCATGATGTCCGGCCGTGCGGAGGAGAAACTGCTCGACCTCGGCGTCGGCGAGCGCGAAGTCAAGGAGTTCTTGCGCGAGATTCCGCAGGCGGGTCACTCCCAGCGCGGCCACGCCACGCTCACCGTCGAGAGCGCGGGTGCGCCGGAGGTGGACCTCCACGAACTCATCGAGGTCGCCCGCGATTCGATGAGTGCGCGGATCTACAACCTCGCCAAGCGTCCCGACGAGGATCACATGACGTTTCAGGCTCACGCCGACGCGAAGTTCGTCGAGGACTGCGTGCGCGACATGGCCCACGGCGTGGTCGATACCTTCCCCGACCTGCCGGACGACGCCGTCGTGACCATGAAACAGAGCAACGACGAGTCCATCCACCAGCACAACGCCCACGCCGAGCGCGTGGCCGAGGTGGGAACCCTGCGCGAGGAAGTCGCCGAATCGGACCGCGAATAGGTCGGCGAAACAGTTTATTTTATATCATTTCGTGGACATCGACCGAGCATGATCGGTCGTGATGTGATCCTGTTCGGAATTCTGGTCGTCCTTTTCGGTGGATTTCTCTCCGTCGGCGATGGGATGGCGTTCGACCCGAACACCGGATACTGGATAATGATTCTCGGGTTGCTGATCGGCCTGTTGGGCCTCACCAACAGCGTTTCGAACGAATTCTCGGAGTGATCCACGATCCGCATCGGTTTCCCACGGAAACCGTGTGCTCGCTATCGAATCCGGACGCCGCCGACGTACAGTCCGTTGCCGAGGATGAACAGGCCGATGGCACCGTAGAGGGCGGTCGAGGCGGGGACGGTGTGCGGGTCGATGGCCCAGTCGATGATTTCGACCGCGATGAACACGAGGAGGAGACCGAACAGTTGCCGGGAGAGAGACCTCGGAAGGACGTGAACGGGACCTAAGAGGCGGCGGGACCGGGATGGGGACGTATCGGAGGACATCGTGTGATACTCTATTCGTCAGTAACAAATACGTTCTGTGTCCGGTCTGATTTTTCGTGGCCGTTTGATACGAAGGGGCTCCAACTTTGGAGCGATGAAGAAGGCCCAGAAAGTCCTGTTCGCTCCGAAGAGCGGTGATTGGTGGTTTTTTTGATTGCAGTTCTGGGAAGACGACCTCGAAAGCCCCCGCCCGTTCGCGGTCGCTGCACGGGATATTTTGGCCTCCCCACAACACACGGCCGAAATAGTAG
>NZ_JBAWAC010000401.1:0-3455 GCF_049589095.1 Haladaptatus sp.
CTTCGTGAGTGACGCAGGAGCGAGCGAACGGCTCGTCAGAGCTTTGCTCTGACGGTGGACGACGAGCGTAGCGAGGAGTCGGTGGGGGAGGACGTGGTGTGGTGCGGTTGCAGTGTTTGGGTGTTCCCGTGAGCGAAGCAAACGGGGGCTCGTCGGACCGTGTCTCCGACGATGGGTTGAAAGGGGGCGCGAGCGGGCGGGGGCTTTCGGGGCGGTCTACCTCTCAGTAACTGTAACTACACACCAGCAAAATATACTGTTTCGTAGCGAACGGTCGAAGACTTTCGAGGTAGTCTTCGCTACTCCGTCGATAGAATCTGTTGTAACGTCCCGTCGTCACACGTCCCGTCGTTCGAACAGTTCGGCGCTGAGGACCAACAAACCGATGGCTGCGACGGCGAGGATGGCAAAATCGTGGAGCGAAATCGTTCCATCAGTGAGAATTTTCCCCACGTCGAAGTAGCGCGTGAAGGCGAAATCCCCGATCCAGTCGTAGTCGGTGTCGAACGTGGTGGAGTCCACGAGGAACATCGCGAATATCCCTCCGACGGCGACCGTCCGGGCGCGGCGAGCCGTGTCGAACCGGACGGAGGCGAGCATGCCGAGGCTCGCGCACGCGAGGAAATACACGATAGAGTAGGCGTGCAGGGTGAACAGGTAGGCGGGGTCGAGGTACTCGCCGATGAACTGGACGCCGAGGTAGACCGCGAGGAAGCTGATGGCGTTGACGACGAACATGCTCGGAACGAGCGCGAGGTACTTCCCGACGACGAGGCGGGTTCGCGTGACCGGATGGGCGAGAACCAAATCGAGCGTGTCGTTCTCGACTTCACCTGCGATGCTCGACGCGGCGGCGTAGGCGTAGTAGATGCCGAGGCCGAGGAGCCACGCGATCTGGTAGAACTGCGAGGCGAGGTAGCCGTCGATGGTCGTGATGCTCTCGACGTTGCCGATGAACGCGCGGCGGGCGTCCTCCGGGAGGTTCTGGACGTAGGTGTCGAAATCAGCCCCCGACTGCTGAATCGATGGGAACAGCGCGACGATGAGGACGATGAAGACGACGAGCGATGCCGACAGTAACAGCGTTCCACGGACGCGCCGTCCCATCTCGAAATTCGTTATCTCGAACATCCTGTCTCCCACCTACGACTCCGGTTCACCGCCGTAGAACTGCATGAACACGTCTTCGAGCGACGTCTCTTCGACCTCCAAATCTCGGATCGAGTAGTCGTCGAGAACGTCCACGAGACCGTCGAAGTTACCCGTAACGACCAGTCGATAGTAGCCGTCCTCGTCGCGGCTACTGTCGATGGCTCCGTCGAACAGCAACTCGTCCGGATCGGGCGTTTCCACGAGGTCGAGGCGGACGATCTTTCCGCTCTTTCGCAACAGTTCACCGATGTTCTCCAGCGCGACGAGGCGACCGTCGCGGATGATACCGACGCGGTCACACACCTTCCGAACTTCGCTCAGGACGTGGGTCGAGAACAACACCGTGACCCCCCGCTCGCGCTCGTCGAGCAGCAGTTCGTACAGTTCGTTCTGTGCGAGCGGGTCGAGTCCCGCCGTCGGTTCGTCCATGATGAGGAGGTCGGGGTCGTGCATGAACGCTTGTACCAGCGCCAATTTCTGGCGGTTTCCCCGCGAGTAGGTCTTCACGTTTCGGTCGATGGGGACGGGGAACCTGTCGAGCAACTCCTCGCGGCGCTCGTCGCCGGAGAGTGCCGCGAAGTAATCGAGTAGCTCCGCTCCGGTGACGTTTCCGTAGATCGTCGCGTCGCCGGGGACGTATCCGATCCGATGTTCGACGCTTCTCGTCCGCTCGGTGACGGTGTGCCCGAGCACCTGCGCGGTTCCGCTCGTCGGGCGCAGGAGGCCGAGAAGGACTCGGATCGCGGTCGATTTCCCCGCCCCGTTCGGTCCGAGAAAACCGAACACTTCTCCCGGTTCGATGGAAAGCGTCAGGTCTTCTACTCCTCGAACGTCCCCGTAATACTTGGTCAGTTCCTCGATGGCGATCGGCTCCGGCGCGGACACCGGAAAGTGAACGTTTGCGAACGACTTATACGATTCGCCGGAACACTCGGCGTCGTTCGGCATCGTAGTACCGAGGAATGACGGCGTTCCCAGAACCCTTATTTCATCATCCAACGTACATCTGTATAATGACTTCTCGCCTCGAATTTCAGAACGAGTCGGGCGAGGGTTCCACCGTCCAACACGTGACGTTCATGGAGTGGCTTTCCGGCTTGAAAGCCAGGGGCAGTAACCTTCTCGTCACGGGCGAGGTTCCCAAGGAAACGAGTGCCGAGTTCAGCCGGACACTGTTTGGACAGGGAGAACGAACGCGAATTCTCGGACTCATCAACCCGACGACGATGGACGCGGAGTCGTATCTCCCGGGTACATCGAACGGGCCAGAGACACAGGTGATCGACCAGCGCCCGGAATACCGTGCGGCGACGGCCGACGATTCGACTGCCGCTCGGCCGACCGACATCGATCGAGAATCGTTCCGCTCGGCGCTGGTTTCGGCGATCGAGGTTCACAACGACCGAAACGGTGGGTTCGAGCCCGCCGAACTACGGCTTGGCCTCGATTCGGTCGAGGTGTTGGAGATGAACGACGACCTCGTTTCGCTCACGCAGTTCCTACGGGGGATTACCGCACTCGTTCGTGGGGTCAACGGAATGGCACACTATCACCTTCGCGTCCCGGACGACGACCCGATGGTGGACGAGCTATCGCCCCTGTTCGACGCACGCATCGAACTGCGAAAACGACCGGGGCGGGCAGAACAGCGCTGGCACGTACCGACGCTCGATGAGACGACGGACTGGGTAGAACTATCGTAGGTAACGGGAAACACAAGGAGAATGGAGTTTCGACGGCACACGGAGCGTGATGGGCTCGATATCCACGACCCCATCGAAAACGTCAGGTTTGCGTTGTTTACGTCGAGCGCCGTCGATTTGATGCCTGCCGACACGTCGATATTTTACTTTCCGGTCGATGCCGCCGTCGAAATCGAGACGACCGCTCTCGAAGTGCCGAAATCGGTTCCGGTCACGATTCGCCACAGTGATGGCACGATGGTGGCGGAGACCTCGGACGAATCGGACTGTTCCTTCGAACCCGGGGCGTATCTGGTCGAGTTGAGTTCGACACCGATGAAGCTGTATCTGTTATTCGATAGTTCGCTGCAAATCGAATACGAGGGAAATGGGGCCTTCTTTTCGTTCGACCCCGACACCACCGTTTACGTCGGTGCGCGCTCGTACCACGACCAGCCAGCGGGGACGATAACCGTCACCGACGACACCCGGGACGTGATGCGCGCCATCTCGCTGTTCGGATCGGCGCTGAAGACGCTCTCGCCCGAGCGCTCGTATCCGACGTTACGGGGACATCCGCCGCTCATCGAGTACGGTGAGGAGTTTTCCGCGCCCGATACC
>NZ_JBAWAC010000402.1:0-3190 GCF_049589095.1 Haladaptatus sp.
GACTCGAACTGCTCATCGCCGTGATGCTCTCGGCCCAATGCACCGACGAGCGCGTGAACAAGGAGACCGAACACCTCTTCGAGAAGTACACGTCGGCGGAGGACTTCGCGAACGCCGACGTGGACGAACTCGCGGAGGACTTGAACTCCATCACCTACTACAACAACAAGGCGAAGTGGATCAACAGCGCCTGTCAAACCATCATCGAGGAACACGACGGCGAGGTGCCGGACACGATGACCGAACTGACCGACCTCACGGGTGTCGGCCGAAAGACGGCCAACGTCGTGCTCCAACACGGCCACGACGTGGTCGAAGGCATCGTCGTGGACACCCACGTCCAGCGACTCTCGCGCCGATTGGGGCTGACCGAGGAGAAGACCCCGGAGAAAATCGAGGAGGACTTGATGACGTTCGTCCCCGAGGAAGATTGGCAGTGGCTCACCCACCTGTTCATCAGCCACGGCCGGGCGACCTGCACGGCCCGAAATCCGGACTGTGAGGATTGTATTCTGGAGGACATCTGTCCGTCCTCGAAACTCGACAACGAGGCCGACCTCGCCAGCGGCGAATCGTGGGCGTGAAGGAATAGGAGGGGGGATACTGGGAAGTACTGTTTTGTACTGACGCCTATTGCAAGATACTGTTCGGTGAGGGGTGACTTCGAAACCTCGCTGGCTGAACCGTCTCGTCGCAGCGACCTTCTTATCCGTCGATTTTGGTGCCCGGGTTCTCTCCGGCCAGAAACGCGCGCACGTCGTCGGGGCCGAAAATCGAAGCGGGTGCGCCGAGTTCGAGGAGCGCGTTCACCTTCCCGGCCATACCGCCGGTCACGTCGGTGGATTCGCTCTCGCCGAGCACGTCCGCGACTTGGTCGTACGACGTAATCTCGGAAATCACGGCGTCGTCCTCGTCCAGCACGCCGGGGACCGTCGAACAGAACCCGACGCGGTCGGCGTCGAGTTGGCGCGCGACGGACGTGACGAGTTCGTCGCCGCTGACGATGGTGACGCCCTTTCCTTCGTGAACCACGACGTCGCCGTAGAGGACCGGGACGAATCCTTCGCCGAGCATCGTCGCGATTTGCTCGACCGGCAACGAGAGGTTCGCGTCCGAATCGCGGGACGCGACGGAGAACGGGTGGACCGGAACGGCCGGAACGTCGCGTTCGTGGAGGCGGGAGAGGACGAACTGATCGAGGGTTTCCATCGCGCCGTGGATGTCGATGACGGCCGCGACGTCGCTGCTGCCGACCGTCTTCGAGACGCCGTGTTGGCTCGCGTGGTGGTGGCCGAAACTCCCAGCGCCGTGGACGAGCACGAGGTCGTTCGTCTGGCCGTCGCTTTTGCTCTCACCTACTGCATCCGCGACGAAGTCCAGCATCTCCCCGTCCAACGTGTCGGGGCGGTCCTTGTCCGTGATGACGCTCCCGCCGAGTTTGAGGACGGTGAGGCTCATTCGACGCGCACTCCTTCGGTGTCGAGTTCGGCGCGGAAGGCGTCCTCACACCCCGGCGTGAACCGGAGCGCCGTCTTCGTCTCGTCCGTCGGGTCGAGTGCGACGATACAACCGCCGCCACCGGCACCCGTGAGTTTCGCACCGAGCGCGCCCGCGTCGCGGGCCGCCCAGACCATGTTGTCGAGCGAACGCGAGGAGACGCCGAGTGCCTCCAGCAGACCGTGGTTGAAGTTCATGAGCATGCCGAGCTTCTCGATATCGCCGTCGGCGAGCACCTGCTCTCCCTGTCGGACGATGTCGCCGATGCTCTCGACGGTCTCCGCCGCGAAGTCGTACTCCTCGCGGAGCGCTCGGACGCCCGCGACGAGTTTTCCGGTGTCGCCCGCGCCGCCGTCGAAGCCGACGACGATGGGGAGATCGGGTGCGTCGATCTTCCGGCAGTCGTCGCCCTCGACGCGGACCGCGCCGCCGGTCGCACAGCAGAACGTGTCGGCGCGGGAGGCTTCCCCGTCCTGTACCGCGAGTTCGGCCTGATACGCTCGGTCCGCGAGTTCGTCGCTCGAAAGCGTCACGCCCAGTTCGCGGGTCGCGGCGTCGATCGCGGCGACGGTGACCGCCGCCGAGGAGCCGAGTCCCGCACCGAGCGGGATGTCGCTCTCGACGGTGATGTCGAAGCCCGCATCCGGCGTGTCGGTCGCGTCGCGGACTTGCTTGACCGACGCGTCGATGTACCCGGTCGCCGCTCGGACGAGCGACTCGGAGACGTTCACGTCCGGTGTCTCGTCGGCACCACGGCCGTACTCGATGGTGAACCCATCGAGACTCAAATCCTCGGCGTTGACGCGCAACCGGTCGTCATCGCGCAGTTCGACGGTCACTGTCGCTCGGCGTTCGATGGCACACGGGACGGCAGGTTCGCCGTAGACGACGGCGTGTTCCCCGAAGAGATACACTTTCCCGGGGGCGCTGGAAACGGTCATGTTCGTGGCTCCGCACCGGGAGATAACAGGGTTTTCGGACTCCGGTCCGCTCACGGCGGACAGGTTCCCGGACGGATTCGAAATTCGTCGTACAATCGTCCGAAATGAAGCTGTTCGAACCGGATCTCCCCGCAGTCGATTGCGTTTCATCAGACCCAAAATATATACTTATTGGTTGTATCCGTTCGAACACATAATCTATCCATGGCAACTGAACAATCGGTACGAAACGAAATCTATCCCGGCGGCGACCTCGATGCTGGTACGTTTTGGCGTCACGCGTTCGAAGGTCTCGTCACGAGACTACCCGAGCCAGTGTTCGTCGTGGACGAGCACGGAACCATCACCTACTGGAACTCCGGTGCGGAGGAGTTGACGGGCTACTCCGCGAGTCGCGCGGTCGGCATGCCCTCCTACGAACTGTTCGGGACGGACGGTCAAGACGAAACGCTCGCCGAAACGGTGGTTCGGACCGGCCAAGTCGTCCGAGAGTCGGATATTCGTACGGCACCCACGGCGAGCGGCGGGACGATCCACGGACGCGCGCTTGCCGTTCCGATCACCACCCCGGACGGTGAGACGGTCGGTGCCGTCGAAGTCATCACCCGCGTCACCGAACTCATCGAACAGCGTGAAGCCGTCCGCGGGTTGCAACAACAGATGTCCGAAGAGGTCGAAGGCGCGGTTGCCGAACTCCGCGATTCCGCCGCGGACGTCGCGGAGGATTCCCAGTCCATCCGGGAGCTAACTCG
>NZ_JBAWAC010000403.1:0-2145 GCF_049589095.1 Haladaptatus sp.
AAACTAGTCGTATCGGAGCACGTGTGTCTCGATGCTATCACAGCGTGGGCAGACGTGTTGGTAATGGATTTCGTGGCCGCGCTTGGTCACGCTCCATCGGGCATCGAGGTCCACGTAACCACATTCGACGCACGCTCGTTCCTTCCTTTCGTAATGCTGCCGGAGCCGGTCGAACGGCGAGCGGTTGGCGTACGATTTCATGTGTTATCATTTGTCACGCTAAATCATAACAGTGTCTCCCTTCGAGTGTCACCCCCCGAGTGTCGCCTCCGAATCCACCGCGGTCGATATCGATCACTGCGGTCGAACCCCCGGTTTCGGTCGGTGTTTTCGCAATCGAAGCGCGAGCGACCCGGCGAAGAGGATTCCACGGAGCGAGCGTCCGAGCGGGGACGATAGCGGCCGCAACGACGCCGCTGCCGACCGGGAATCGAATCAGAAGAGGGATTCCAACGCCTCGAACGCGTCGTCGTTGGCCGCCGCGAGGTACAGGCCATCCTCGCGTAGCAGCCTCGCACCGCTTTCGCCCGCGAGCAACCACCCCGCGTGCTGTTCCACCGCGTCGGGATGGAAACAGACGACGGCTTCCAGTTTGCCGCGCGCGAGCAGTCCCCAATCCAGTGCGGGTGCCCAACTGCGCCACACCCGTTTACAACGAGTTCCGACCTCGGCCTCCAGTCGGTCGGCTTTCCCCCGCAGTTCGTCGTCCCGAAGCGCGTCCAACCCGAGGACGAACGACACCGTCGCGTTGTCGCTCGCAACGGCACTTTCGGCCCGAATCCGCTCCCCGTTCAGGGTGGCACCGCCGTCCCGTCGAGCGACGTACGTGTGATCGTGGAGCGGGTCGCACACCACCGACAACACGGGTACGTCCCCACGGAGGAGCGCGAGTGCGGTCCCGAAGTACGGAATCCCCGAACAGAAGTTGTTCGTCCCGTCGAGTGGGTCCACGACCCAGCGGTACGCGCCCGAACCCGAGCGCCGTCCGGACTCCTCGGCGTAAATCGCGTGATCCGGGAACTCGTCGGTCAGCACGTCCAAAATCCGCGTCTCCGCTTCCCTGTCGGCGAGCGCCTTCACGTCGTCCGGGCCGTATTCCGCGGCGAGCGATTCGGTCTCGAACTCGGATACAAGGTACTCGCCCGCAAGTTCACCGGCCCGAACGCCCGCCGCCTCGAACGAATCGAGGCGGCGCTCGTCCGGAAGATCGTTTTCCATAGGAGTAGTTGTCACCGAGCGGTAAAATTCGTCCCGGTCCCCGTCGCCCGATTTTACCCGGTTCGGAACGAGAAGTCCAGCGACGGCGCGCTGTGGGTCAGCACGCCGATGGAAATCACGTCCACGCCGGTTCCGGCGTAGTCGGGGACGGTTTCGAGGTCGATACCGCCGCTGGCTTCGGAGAGGACGCCGTCGGGCAGGAGTTCGACGCCCTTCTCGACTTCGGCAGGTGGAAGGTTATCGAACATGACGATGTCCGCGCCCGCTTCCGCCGCGCGACGACCGTCCTCCGGTCGTTCGACCTCCACCTCGATTTTCGTGGCGAACGACGCCAATTCCCGGAAGTGCTCGATCGCTCCGACCATCCCCATCTCCTCGATGTGGTTGTCCTTGACCATGACCATGCCCGACAGCGTGAGGCGGTGCGTGTCGCCGCCACCGGCGGCGACCGCCCGCTTTTCGATGCCGCGGAGGCCGGGCGTGGTTTTTCGTGTTCCTGCAATCGCCACGTCGTCGCTGACGAGTCTCGCGGCGGACACCGCTTCGGCCGTCTTCGTGGCGATTCCGGAGGTGTGGCCGACGAGGTTGACCGCGATTCGCTCCCCGCGGAGCACGTCGGTCGCCGAGCCGTGGACCTCGAAGACGGTCTCGCCCACGTCCACGTTCGCGCCGTTCTCGACCAGCGGGTTCGTCTCGCAGTCGAGGTAGTCGAACACGGCCAGCGCGGCGTCCAGTCCGGCGACGACGCCGGATTCCCGCGCGACGAGTCGCCCGACGGTATTCCCGGGAACGTGGTTGGTCACGTCGTGGTGGCCTACGTCCTCGCGGAGCCACCGCTCGACGTCGCTATCAGTCAGCATGGATTTCCTCCACGTGGTGGCAGCCGACGGATTCGGCGTCCATCGCGTCCCGGGCGATGAGCAGGGC
>NZ_JBAWAC010000404.1:0-4262 GCF_049589095.1 Haladaptatus sp.
CGACAGCGCCGCCGAGGTAGACGACGATGGGCGCGTAGGCTTGGACGACGTTCGCCACGCCGACGGTGTTCCAGTGTGCGACCTGTTCGATGACGTGGTCGGCGAAGGCGTCGAGACCGGCGTACTCGAACACGTCCTTTGCCGAGAAGTCGGGGTCGTCGAGCGGGAGGGACGTCTCCACGCTCTCGTCTTCTTTCGCCAACATGCGGGCGTACTCGGGGATGTTGTTCCCCGAGCAGTAAGCTTCCCAGTGGCCGTCCTTGCCACAGCCACAGGTTCGCCCGCCGTGGGGATCGACCAGCATGTGTCCTACTTCGCCCGCGTTGCCGTCCCACCCGGTGAGGACGTTTCCATCGACGCTGACTCCGGCACCGATACCGCTCGAAATAGTGATGTAGACCATGTCGTCGGGGTTGCGGTCGCTGTAGAATCGTTGCCCGATAGCGCCCGCATTGGTGTCGTTGTGGAGGAATATCCGGTCGCTCCCGATGAGTTTGCTCACCGGTCCGGTCAGCGGAATTCGACCGATGGTGTCCGGCAGGTTTGCCGGGCCATCGACCGCTCCCTCCGCGAGGTCGAGCGGACCGATACTGCCGATCCCCGCCGCCTGGATCTCCCTCGGGTCGACGTCTGCGTTCGTACACGCACCTCGAATACTTTCGAGCACTGCCTCGGTAACCGCAATGCCGTTCGGTCCTCGTGGCGTGCCACGGTCGTACGTGCCGATGACGTTACCGTCCCCGTCGGCAACCGCCGCCCTGACGTTGGTCGCCCCGAGGTCTACACCCGCGTAGTAGGCCATTCAGGTGAACTAACGTCGTCCGTCCCACTTAACTACAGGCATTTACTCGTGGACGAGTTCTCCCGACCCGACAGGTCCGGGTGTCAATTCTGACGGGTCGGGTTGTCGAAGTTAACTGGTTCGGCGTCGTGTATCGATGCATGACCGAGGACTTTCCCGACGACCTTGCCGACCTCGACGACGAAACCGAGTCCGCGCTGCACCAACTCGAACTCGGTATCGAGGGCCTTCGCAAGGCACACGGCTACCTCGTCCAGTTTCACCACGTCACCGGCCACGCGATGGAGCACTTCAGCGAGGCCGAAAACGACCTCCGTAACGCTGGCCACGAAGACATCGCCGACCACATCCGCGACGAAATCCTTCCGTGTGGCGTTCTTGGCGGCGACCGCTGGACCTACGAACTGGTCGAATCCTTCGAGACGGGATTCCTCCACGATATCGAATCGTTCGAACGTGCCACCCGCGAGGAGATTGCGGGGGGAGAACGCCACGTCCGCGAGAGACGGATGCAACGGGAGTGGCAGGAACGCGCCGAGGAATAACTAATGACGGTCGCGGAGATGCTAATCGAACGCTCACCGATACTTGGATCGGGTGCGGTCAGGTGACTGTGACCCGCTCAAAAGAGGCGAAAATTCTCGGGGGCGCTCAGTCCTCGCGCACGAACGTCACGGGACAGGGTGCCGAGAGCATGACTTCCTGTGCGGTGCTGCCGAAGACGGCTTTCCCGGTCGGCGAGCGTTTGCGGCCGCCGACGAAGATGCTGTCGGCGTTCACGTCCTCGGCGAGTTCGACGATGGTTTCGCCGTGGTGGCCGATGGACCCACGAACCGAGTAACCGATGTCTTCGGCGTCGAGCGCATCCGAGAGCGATCGGATCGTCGCGTGTCGCGCCGCCACTTCGTCGGAGTTCGGTTGCCCGGCCGGGTCGTAGTCGAGTTGCTCGACCACGTCCTCGAACTCGTCGTCGGTGAATACGTGCGCGAGAACGACTGTCGCACCAGTCGGGCCCGCCACGTCGATGACGGCGTCAGCGAGTTTTCCAGTACGGTCCGCATCGCCCGGTCCTACGGCGAGAAGAATCGTCTCAATTCCCATGGTATCAGGTCTCCATGCAGAATATTAAAGATAGGGGGGTTCACCCATAATTGGAGAAGGTCACGCCTCGGACGGAATCCCGACCTCGTCGGCATCAAACTAATTGGGACTGCACCGCGAAGGTCGCCCATGATAACACCCAACCTCGATGGACGGGTCGCGCTGGTGACCGGTAGTTCGAAGGGCGTCGGCCGGGAACTCCTCCTTTCACTCGCCGACTGCGGGGCCGACGTGGCCGTTCACTACCACTCCAGCAAGGACGTCGCCGAGGACGTCGCCGACACCGCCCGTACACACGACGTCGAAGCAATAACCGTCAACGGCGACGTCACCGATCCGAACGAAGTGGACGACCTCTTCGGAACCGTCGAAGCCGAACTCGGGAGCGTCGACGTGCTGGTGAACAACGTCGGCCCGTTCGCGCCCGACCACTGGGAGGACATCTCCTTCGACCGCTGGAACGCCGTGTTGAACGGCAACATCAACGGAACCTACCTCTGTTCGAAGCGGGCGCTCCCGGAGATGCGGGGGACGGGATTCGGTCGCATCGTCAACATCGGCTACGCCAGCGCCGAGAAGGGACTCATCAGCCCCAAAAACGCGCCGTACTTCATGGCAAAGGCGAGCGTCCTGATGTTCACCCGAATGCTCGCGGCGGACACGCAGGACGACGGCGTGACGGTCAACGCTATTTCGCCCTATGTGGTCGAGAACTCGGACGTGTTCCCGGACGATCTGCCCCGTGACAGACCCGCCGAATTCGAGGACATGGCACAGGCGCTGCGGTTCTTCGTCGACGACGACAGCGACTACCTGAGCGGCGTGAACGTCGAAGTCGACGGCGGTTGGTTGCCGGAGAAAGTCTGACTCCGATTTCGGACTCAGTTCCCTTCCAACGCGTCGATGGCGATTGCGGCCGCGACGAGCGCGGTCTTGGATACCGCATTCGACTCCTCGATTCGAACCTTGTACACGTCGCGGAGCGAGAATTTCCCCACGATTTCTCCAACGGGTTCCCCGCCCGAGGTCGCGATCTCGTACTTATGTGGGATGAAGGAGAGCAACGTCGAGAACGAGCGAAGGGCTTCGAGTATCGCGCTTCTGGATTCGACCTCCGCGACGTCGGTTCCGTCGGGGCGCTTTATCGTCCAGTGATGATGGAAGAAGCTGAAGTTTTTGGAGAGGACGATGACCGGTTCGTCGGTTCGCTCGTCCACGAGGACGTAATCTCCGGCGACGTCGAGGACGTTCTTCGCCTTCACGCGGAAGACCGTGTTCCCGTCCGCGTCGAAGAACGGGAACTCCTCTTTCATCTTGAACAGCTTTTGTTTCGACTCCAAAACGAGGTCTCCGGCCGAATCGTACACTTTGTACTTGTTCCGGAAGTGGCTCTGCTTGACGGTGTACTCGTCATCGTCGAGGGTCACGCCGCCGATATCGTGTCGCTGCGTGGGTGGTTCCATTGCCCGCCGCTTCTCACGTCTCGATATTTAAACTTGATGAAGAAACTGGATGGCTGGGATCACTCGCCGCCGTCGGTCTGTGCATCCGCCCCTTCGGCCTCCGCTCCGTCACCCACGTCCTCGATTTCCGACCGGCGCTGGATCGCTCGTTCGATGAACTCCCGTGGGAGGTCTTCGATCTCTCCGGCCTGCACGTGCCAGAGGTTCGCGTAGAGTCCGCCGAGCGCCAGCAGGTCGTCGTGGGTGCCGCGCTCGACGACCGTCCCTTCGTCCAAGACGACGATTTCCTCGGCGTCCTTCACCGTCGAGAGGCGGTGGGCGATGGCGAACGTCGTCTTCTCGGCCATCAGCGAGGCGAGACTGCGCTGGATGAGCGCTTCCGTCTCGGTATCGACGTGGCTCGTCGCCTCGTCCAACACGAGGATGGCGGGGTCCTTGAGAATCGTCCGCGCGATGGACAACCGCTGGCGTTGCCCGCCGGAGAGTTTCACGCCCCGCTCGCCGACCATCGTGTCATAGCCGTCGGGCAGGTTGCTGATGAACTCGTGTGCCTCGGCGGCTTTCGCGGCTTCCTCGATCTCCTCGTCGCTCGCGTCGAAGGAACCATACGAGATGTTCTCCCTGACGGAGCCGTAGAACAGGAACGGCTCTTGGCTGACGTAACCGATGGCCCGCCGCAGACTGCGGAGGTTCACGTCGCGGATGTCGGTTCCGTCGATGCGGATCGCGCCCCCGTCCACGTCGTACATCCGCAAGAGAAGTTTGAGGACGGTGGACTTCCCGGCACCGGTCGGGCCGACCAGCGCGAGGGTGTTTCCGCCCTCGACTTCGAACGCGATGTCCTCCACGATGGTCTCGTCGTCGTAGCCGAACGTCACATCGTCGTAGACGACTTC
>NZ_JBAWAC010000405.1:0-9119 GCF_049589095.1 Haladaptatus sp.
GAAAAAGCACGCGACTTAAATGGCCGCGTTTGTTAGTCCGGGACAACAATGGAGTTCTGTGACGAGTGCGGTTCCATGATGAAAGCGAACGACGGGTTCTGGGTCTGCGGGAGCTGTGGTCACGAAACGCCGCGCGGCGACTCATCGGAGTACGTCATCACCGAGGACCAGGAAGCCAGCGAGATCATCGAGAGCGGCGGCGGCAGCAACGGCCTGCCCAAAACCAGTGCACGCTGCCCTAGCTGTGACAACGACGAGGCCTACTGGTACCTCCAACAGATTCGCTCGGCCGACGAGAGCGAAACCCGATTCTTCGTCTGTACCGAATGTGAACACAAGTGGCGCGAAGACGACCACTAACGGCGCGATTTTCCGGGAGTCGGTTCTCCCATGCGGTTTCGACTGCAATTGAGAGGCTTCTGAGAAGGAGAGTAGAGTTCGATCCGTTCGGCATGAACGCCCAGAACGTTTGGGACCGTCGTCACAGCAACTGTGCTGCCACGAACTCCGACTCATCACCACCGCCGTCGAGGCCGTCCGTCAATCCTTAAGGCGAATCCCCACAACAGTTCAGGCAATGTTTGACGCGGACGACCTCGACAAAATCCGCCGGGGGAAAGACGAGTGGGAAGCGGAGACACTCGACCCGACGCTGGAACGCTTCGGCGAGCGAAAGGAGGAGTTCACCACCGACACGGACGGGCAGACGGTCGAGCGACTGTACACGCCGAACGACATCGCCGACGCGGAGTACGACGAGGATATCGGCTATCCGGGTGAGAACCCGTACACGCGCGGGGTCTACCCGACGATGTACCGGGGGCGACTGTGGACGATGCGCCAGTACGCCGGGTTCGGGACGGCGGAGGAGACCAACGAGCGCTATCACTACCTCATCGACAACGGCCAGACGGGGCTGTCGGTGGCGTTCGACCTGCCGACCCAGATGGGCTACACGTCGGACGACGAGATGTCGGCCGGGGAAGTCGGGAAGTCGGGTGTCGCCATCGACTCGCTGGCGGACATGGAGATGCTGTTCGACGGAATTCCGCTGGACGAAGTGAGCACGTCGATGACCATCAACGCGCCCGCGTCGGTGCTGCTGGCGATGTACATCGCGGTCGGCGACGAACAAGGCGTTCCGCGGGAGGAGCTCAGGGGAACCATCCAGAACGACCTGCTCAAGGAGTACATCGCGCGGAACACGTACATCTACCCACCCGAACCGTCGATGCGCATCATCACGGACATCTTCGAATTCTGTGCCGAGGAGGTTCCGAAGTTCAACACCATCTCGATTTCGGGCTACCACGTCCGCGAGGCGGGCGCGACGGCGGCACAGGAACTGGCGTTCACGCTCGGCGATGGTATCGAGTACGTCGAGGCGGCACTCGACGCCGGGTTGGACGTGGATGACTTCGCGCCACAGCTTTCGTTCTTCTTCAACGCACACAACGACATTCTGGAGGAAGTGTCGAAGTTCCGCGCCGCGCGGCGCATGTGGGCGAAAATCATGGAGGAACGTTTCGGCGCGGAGTCCGAGAAATCCAAACAATTGAAATTCCACACCCAGACGGCGGGGTCGACGCTGGCCGCCCAGCAGATCGAGAACAACGTCGTCCGTGTGGCGTACCAGGCGCTGGCGGCGGTGCTCGGCGGCACGCAGAGCCTGCACACGAACGGAAAGGACGAGGCGCTGGCGCTCCCGACCGAAGAGAGCGTGCGAACCGCGCTCCGCACCCAGCAGATTCTGGCCCACGAGAGCGGCGTGGCGGACACCATCGACCCGCTGGCCGGGAGCTACTACGTCGAGGCGCTCACGGACGACTTGGAAGAAGAGGCGTTCGACCTGCTCGACACTATCGACGAGAAGGGCGGCATGCGCTCGGCCATCGAGAGCCAGTGGGTCCAGCGTCAGATTCAGGACGTGGCCTACGACCGCCAACAGGAGATCGAGGCGGGCGAGCGAACCATCGTCGGCGTCAACGAGTTCGAGGTGGACGAGGAGGCCGAGATAGACGTTCAGGAGGTGACCGCCGAAGATGAACGCCGTCAGATCGAGAACCTGAGCGAGGTTCGGGACGAACGGGACGACGAGGCGGTCGAGGAAACGCTCGCCGCGCTCCGCGATGCGGCGGAGGGGGACGAGAACCTGCTGCCGTACATCGTCGACGCGGTGAAGGCCTACGCCACCGTCGGCGAGATCTGTAACGTGCTCCGGGACGTGTTCGGCGAGTACCGGCCGGGCACGGCGATTTAATCGGGCGAGTCGAACTCCCTCGACCCGTCTCGAAAAGTGCTTGTTGAGTACCTCCTCAGTCGAGGTCGTCGGGCGAGAACGAGGAGGTGATGATCAAATCGGTGTACTCGCAGGTCTCGTGGCGAACCCGCTTGAGTTCCCGATAGGTATCGTCGTTGTACCACTCCTCGGCGGCTTCGACGGACGGGAATTCGAGGACGACGGTCAAGGAGTGGTCCCAATCACCTTCTATCACGTCGATGTCGGTCGAGCCGACGAGTACCTCGCCATCGTGGTCCGCAATCGTCTCCCCGGTAGCGGGGAGGTACTCGTCCATGAAGCGGTCCACGTCGGTTATCCCGTCGACGGCGATAACGTATCCCTTTCGTTGCGTGTCGTGAGACATCCTTCTTCCCCCCACCGTCGGCCGATACCGAACTCCTCGGTCCGACGGACGGATACCATGACAACAGCTGGCACGATGAACGTATGGGTACGGTCGGCCTGATTCGAGGAGCGTGGGAACGTGGTTCGTCGCTCAGACGTACTCCAACAGCGCGTCGATGTCGGGCTCGGTATTGAAGACGTGTACCGAGGCTCGAACGGAGTTCTCCGGGTACGGAAGCGGCCGAATACGAACGTCCTTGTCGACGAGGCGTTCAACGAACTCGTCCGGGTCGTCCACCTCGAACGTCACCAACCCGGATTCGTACTCGCGTGGGCTGAGCAACCGAACGCCGTCGGCGGCGACGAGCCCGTTCTTGAGTCGGTCGGTCAGTTCACGGATTCGACTCTCGATGGTTTCGTAGCCCAGTTCCTCGATGAGGTCGATGGCCTCCCCGAGCCCGGCGTACGGAGCGGGCGAGACGGTACCGACTTCGAGTCGGCGCGCACCGGGTTCGTAGGAGAACTCCTCCGAGTCGGGGTCTTCCACGCCCCGGTAGCCGATATGTGCGGGTTCGAGGTCAGTTTCCGCCCCGTCTCGAACGAAGCAGAATCCCGCGCCGAACGGTCCAAGCAACCATTTGTGCCCCGCTCCGGCGACGAAATCCGCACCCCACTCCGTCACGTCGGTTGCCATCTGCCCCGGACACTGCACCGCGTCCACGAGGACGAGCGCCCCCGCGTCGTGCGCGATGGACGTGAGTTCCTCGACCGGGAGCATCGTCCCGTGCGTCCACGTCAATGCACTGAAACAGAGGAGTTTCGCGCCCGCGACTGCGTCCTTGACGGCATCCGTATCGAGTCGCCCGTTCTCGCTCGCGAGGGTACGAGTCTCGACGCCGTGCCCTTCCAAGCGCTTCCACGGGAGGATGCCCGCCGAGTGTTCGAGGTCAGTTCGGACGACCGTATCTCCCTCCTCCCAATCGATGGCCGCGGCAACCCGGTTGATGCCGTCGGTCGTGCTCTGTGTGAGCGCTATCTCGTCCGCCGACGCGCCGAGATGGCTCGCCACCGTCTCCCGCGTCTCATCGAGCACGTCGAACGCCATCGGGTACATCCCTTCCTGGGCCGCCGCCTCGTACTCGTGGCGTTCCAGACAGGATTCGGCTGCTTCGACGACGCGAGTGGGACTGGGACCGCTCGCGCCCGTGTTCATGTACGTCGTGCGGTTCAATACCGGAATCTCCGAGCGAAGCTCCGTCGGCGTCATGGACCGATTCACGAAGCGAGGCGTCTTAGTGGCTTTGTTGGCGGAAATCACGCCGAACGGGTTCCCGGAACCGGCCATCGGACGACACTCGGGCGGCACTCGAACGGCCATCGAACGGCCATCGAACGGCGATTTCATGGAAGTTATCCGCTCCCGGAATGAGAATAGGATATGCAAATCGACCACATCGGTATCGCAACCGACGACGCCGCGGAACTCGCCGAAACCTACGAAGCGCTGTTCGACGCCCCGGTCGTCCACGAGGAGAAGTTCGACGGGATGTCCGTCGTCTTCCTCGACTTCGACGGGAGTTATTTCGAACTGCTCGAACCGCTCGAAGACGGCACGATTGCGCGGTACCTCGAACGGAACGGACCCGGAATTCACCACGTCGCGCTCGAAACCGACGACATCGAGGGCGCGCTCGAAACGGCCCGCGACCACGGCGTTTCCCTCATCGACGAGGAACCGCGACTCGGCGCGTGGGGTCACGATGTGGCGTTCCTCCACCCGAAATCGACCGGCGGCGTGTTGGTGGAGTACGTCGAACACTGAAACGAATCGTCAAAACCACTCGTCCGCGCGCTGTTCGTTCGCCTGAAACATCTTCTCGGGCGGTTCAGCGAACCACGCCGCACCATTCAGTTCCCCGCTCTGAATCGCAATCGTTCCGTCCCGATAGTCGGCGTCGAAGAAGACGAACAGGAGATGAAGACGGTCATCCTCGTTCTCCCCCGAGACGATCATCTGGTGACGGAGTAAGAACGGTTCTCCGAGTTCGCATCGAACGTTGGTCTCCTCCTCGACTTCCCGAATCGCGGCCTCCTCGGACGTTTCGCCGTCTTCGCGTCCCCCGCCCGGAAGCCCCCACGCGTCCGCTCCACGATGGAGTATCATCAGTACCCGCGGACGGTCATCCAACGCTTCGTCCGGCATCGTCTCCGTGAGCGGAACCGTGTCCTCCGGCCGTCGGACGACCCACGCGTACGCACTCCCGGTGTACCCATTTTTGGCATATCCGACCAGTTCTTCGAACTTCTCGTTCGGTCGCTCTTCCGTCCGATCTTCGACCGGTACGTCACCATAGTCGTCCAGCAGTCGATCCGTCCGGCGTTCGACTGCCTCCAGATTCACGTCGCGGGACATGGTTTGCACTACAATACGGTTGGAAGATATATTATTCGAAAATTACACGACGACGAACCGTTCGTTCGAAGCGTCGATTCTCGGTTACTTGAAGCGGAACGTTTCCAAGTTCTTCGGCGCGAACGTGCGGATGTTGAACTCGTGGTAGAGCGACGATGAGAGGTCCTGGGTCGAACTCTCGTCACCGTGAACACAGAGGACCTTCTCTGGTCGCGGGTTCATCGTCTTGACGAAGTTCATCAGACCGGCACGGTCGGCGTGGCCGGAGAAGCCATCGACCGTTTCCACGTCGAGTTTGAGGTTGAGCGTCTTGCTCCGGTTGCCGCGTCCGTTGAGCGGGATTTCGTCCCATCCGCTCTGGATACGGCGTCCGAGGGTACCCTGTGCCTGGTAGCCGACGAACACCATCCTGCTGTCCGGGTCCGGGCCGATGTGTTCGAGCCACGACATGATGGGGCCGCCGGTGACCATCCCGGACGTCGAGAGGATGATACACTGGTCGCCGTCCGCCACGTCCTGTCGTTCCTCCTCACCGCCGTCGATGTGGTTGAACTGCGGCGCGAGGAACGGGTTCTCGTTCTCGTGGAAGATGCGGTCCCGGAGATCATCACGCAGGTACTCGGGGTACGTCGTGTGAATCGCCGTCGCCTCCCAGATCATCCCGTCGAGGTGGACGGGCATCTCCGGGATATCGCCGTTTCGCATCGCCTCTTCGATGACGAGCATCATCTCCTGTGAACGGCCGACCGCGAACGCGGGGATGACGACCTTGCCGCCTTTCTCGTACGTCTCGTTGATGACCCGCTTGAGTTTCTCCTCGGAATCCTTCTGGTCGGTCTGGTAGTCGTTGCGACCACCGTACGTCGATTCGAGGATGAGCGTCTCGACGCGCGGGAAGTCGTTCACCGCGCCGTTGAACAGGCGCGTGTCGTCGTAGTGGATGTCGCCCGAGAACGCCACGTTGTACAACCCGTCGCCGATGTGGAAGTGCGTGACCGAGGAGCCGAGAATGTGGCCCGCGTTGTGGAACGTGAGTTTCACGTCGGGGGCGATGTCGGTCACGTCGCCGTATTCGAGCGGGATGGTGTGTTTGAGCGCTTCCCGAACCATCTCGCTCTCGTACGGTGGGACGCGGCCTTCCTTGGCGGCCACGTCGAGGTAGTCGAGTTGGAGCAGGCCCATCAGGTCGCGGGTCGGCTCCGTCGTATAGATCGGGCCGTCGTAACCGTATTTGAACAGGAGCGGGATGAGCGCGCTGTGGTCCAGGTGAGCGTGGGTGAGCACCACCGCGTCGATGGTAGCCGCACCCGCGCCGAGTGCCTCCTCGACTTGGAGGTACGGCACGTCCTCGGAACCGGGTTTGTCACCGCAATCGATGAGGATACGCGTCTCGGGCGTCGAGAGGATGAAGCTCGCGCGTCCGACTTCTCGGCAGCAGCCGAGCGTCGTGATGCGAACCCACTCCTCGTTGCTCATCTCCTCGCGGTGAATCTGGCGACCGACCTTCTCCAAGATGTTGCGTCGGTCGTCGCGTTCCTGTTTCAGGAAGTTCCTGACGTTGGAGACCGTCGAGGATTCGATGGGCGGCGTTCGGACGACTTCCGGCGTCCAGCCGACTTCCTGTGTGATTTCTCGGAGCGTACTGCCGTGTTTGCCGATGACCATTCCGGGTTTTTCGGCTTGAATGACGACTTCGCCGGTATCGGCGTGGAAATCGAGGTCGGTAACGCCCGCTTCCTCGGGAATAACGTCAAGGATTTCGCTACGAGCCGTATCGGGGCGCGAAAGAACATCGGGGTCGGGACGAACCGTGATGCGCTTTCGCAGTTGGCTCGCCAACTTTCGGATGAGGTCGCCGTTGCGCGCGAACTTCTTCGGGTCGCGCGTGTAGACGACGAGTTCCGGTCCCTCGTATTTGACGTCAGATACCGAAATGTCGCTCGGTAGTTCGCTCGTGATCGTTGCTTTGAGGTCTTCGAGTTGTTGCTCTACTTTACTCATGGTGAAAACAGTCCGCTTCGTCCGTTGAGAGAGCGAATGCTGTCGGTCCGGCGTATTTTGGATTGCCGCAGTCGGCGGGGAAAACCACCGTGTTCACTACGACGTATACAGCACAGCATAGATTGTCTCGCTTGTTCTGCGGGATTGTCGGATACGCATGAATGCGCATAATGTGGTCCCGGTCTCCGAAAGCAATCTGCTCATGGATGACACAGGAAAACCCGCTTATCACCCACTAAACGGTGTGGTTATAAAAGCTTTCTCAAAACTTCTAAACCGATTCTACACGACTGGTTCCCTATGCAACTCTCACCCGCCACGGTCGCCGACGAGTACGAATGGGTCCGCGAGCGGACCGAAGTCGTGGCGCTCATCAACGACGTCCGAGCGAACCTCGGCGAGGCGTTCGGGACGGATGTCGATTCGGTGTCGGAATCCCAGTACCGGACCGAGGTGGACGCCGTCTTCGCCGACGGGGACCTCGCCGTGAACGTCGCCGCGCTCGTCGCTCTCCTCCGCGACCTCGACGTGCAGGAGGACTATCCCGGGTTCGTCGTGGACGAACTCCTCGGCCGGGAACTCGCCGGGATGGTCGCCGGGAATCAACCGTTCCGACTGCTCGGGGAAGCCACGTTCCACTACGCGGACATCATGCACCATCTGGACGACGAGGCGGCGGGCAGGGACGACTTGGACGCCGCCCTCGCCGCCGGATTTCAGACGCGACTGCCGGGGTGGGACTGGACGGAGGGCGAGAGTCCGTTTTCGGTGGAGTGAATCGAGTTTCGGAGAGGAATCAGGCGTCGGTGTTGACCCGGAAAAAGCGACCTCCGAGTGCGAGGTCGAAGCCGAACGTAGCTATCGTGAGTGCGCCGATGAAGCTCACCGCGAGCATCCACAGTCCGTCATCGACACCGCTGAACAGGAACAGCGACGCGAGGCAGACGTACCCCGCACCGGCGAGGCGATACCATTCGACGCCCCACGGCAGGTCGAAACTCGACAGGATCAACAGCACGCCAGCGGCGAGAGCGACGCAGAACTGCACGAGTTGGCCCGTCGCGGACAGTTCCTGTAGTCCGAACACGGCGACCAACCCGACGTTTGCGACCAGCACGAACAACCCGAGCCACTTGTACCAGCGCCTCATCTCCCCGGCCGGTGCGGCCTCGACTGGAATGATCATACCTATTTGTTGGATAATTGAATTCAAAAAGGTTCGCTCCACCAGCCGTCGGTTCGGAATCTTCAGTACGGTTCGCTGACAGCAGTGGGACATGCAACCCGCGACGCTCTGTTATCCGATTCGGGGCGACGAAATCCTCCTCATCCGCAAGAAGCGCGGCCTCGGCGAGGGCAAACTCGTCGGTCCAGGCGGGAAAGTCGAGGACGGTGAGACGCCGCGCGAAGCCGCGATACGGGAGGTCGAAGAGGAAGTTCGCGTCTCCGTCGAGAACCCGACCAAGATCGGCGAGTTCGAGTTCGTGTTTGGAAATGAGTCGGAGATGTTCGTCCACGTCTTCCGCGCCGAGGAGTTTTCGGGGAAACCTCGGGAGACCAAAGAGGCAGACCCGGGGTGGTTCGATGTCGAGGAGATGCCCTACGACGAGATGTGGGAGGACGACCGCCTTTGGATGCGTCTCTGTTGTCAGGCGAGACGTTTTCGGGGTGGTTCCGGTTCGACGAGGACGGGGACGAGATGGTGGAAGAAGAGTTGGAGACCGGCGTAGAGTTTTGAGAGACGAGTTGAGGATTTAGCGGAGAGATCGATTTGGATATGATTCTGGTTTTGTTGTGATTGCATTAGCCGAGAGGACTACCTCGAAAGTCCCCGTCCGCTCCGAGCAGAGGCGTTTGGTACTTCTTCGATTGCAACTACTGAGGAGTAGATCACCTCGAAAGCCCCCGCCCGCTCGCGGTCACTCCACGAGATATTCTGGCCTCTCCACACCATTCGGCCAGAATAGTTGCTCGTGGAGACGACCACGCGGTGCGCGAGCGGGCGGCCCCTTTCAATCCACCGTCAGAGCAAAGCTCTGACGAGCCCTCGGCTCACTTCGTTCACGAGGACACCCAAAC
>NZ_JBAWAC010000406.1:0-4918 GCF_049589095.1 Haladaptatus sp.
GACTCGAAACCCGAACGCGATTCGGGAGGAGTTGGGCGAAGTCGAGGACCTCCACTCGTTTCGGGAGATGGATTCCGACGGGGAGGTCGTGATCATCGAATATTGTTCACCGGAGCCGAAAATGCAACGACTGGTATCCGAGTCGGGGACCGTTCCCCATTATCCCGTCGTCTTCCGCGATGGAACGGTCACCGCTACCCAGGCTACGTCGCACGCACAACTGTCCGAACTCACGGATTCATTCGAATCCGCGGGAATCGCGTACAACATTCGATCCCTCGTTCAAAGTCTCGACCCGGACGATCTCATCACCGCTCGTCAGCAGCAGTTCATCGAGAAAGCGGTCGACCGAGGGTACTACGAGACACCTCGAAGATGCACCCTGACGGAACTCGCCGCCGAAATGGACGTTCACAAGACGACTGCAGGTGACATCCTCCATCGCGCGGAACGACGGATAATCACGGAGTTCGTTGCGAGACAGTCGTAGCGGTCGGAAATCGGGGGAGGGTTCGTTTTCGTCCGGATGGAATCCATTCGCCGAACGGCGGGCTACCTGGAGACGGAATTTGCGTATAGCGACATAGAATATACAGAGCCGTCAGCTCACGTCGCCAGAAGGGCGACAGCACCGATAGCAAGCCCGATACCCGCCAAATCCCGTATATCGACGGAGTCGCCGAGGAACAGCACGCCGAGAATCGCAGCGACGACGAAGTAGAGTGCGGTAACGGTCGTCGCGATGGCGGTATTGCCGCGTTGAAGCGCGGCGTAGTAACTGATGGAACCGATACCGGAGAATACCCCACCGGCGACGGCGAAGGCGACGCCGGATCCGGAGAGGGATACGGGGTCGGATTGGACGGCGATGTACGTGATTGCGACGCCCACACCGACGATATACGAGATCGCCATCGCCACTTCCGGCGCGAGGGTACGGGTGGCGAGGTCGGCAAACACCGCCCAAACGCCCCACGCGAGCATACCGACCAGTGCGAAGTAGATAGCTGTTCGAACCATATGCGGTTGAGAAACGGTACACGGACGAATGTGTTCGGGTTCCGGCGGAGAAGGAGCTATCAACCGTCGGTCAGAGAGTGCCTGACTCGGGCGTAGTCGAAGTATAACAAACTGCCCTATCCGTGACTCCCCGAACATGAGACGTCCGACGATACTCACACTCGTCCTCATCGTCGCGTTCGCCGTCGGGGCGATGACGATAGGCACGGAGGGGATGCAGGCGAACGAGGAACCGAGCGAGCGCTGGAACCAAACGTACGGCGGTTCCGGCGACGATATCTTCGCGGACATCGCCCCGACGGACGATGGCGGCTACATCCTCGCTGGAGAGACGGAGAGCGATGGCTCGGGTATCGACGGTTGGGTGATGAAGGTCGACGGGGACGGTGAACAGAAGTGGACGCGGACGTTCTCCGGGCCGGGAACGGACAGGTTCTACTCCGTTGCGACGACTGATGACGGATACGTCGTCGCCGGACGGACCGACCGCGACGGAACGCCGATGGGGTGGATACTCGAACTCGGGGCGGACGGTTCGACACAGCGGGAGCGAACGCCGGGAACCGGCGCGTTCTACGGCGTCGAGCACGACGAATCGGGGTATATCTTCGCGGGATGGACGCAGGGGGACTCGGGTACCGACGGATGGCTTCTCAAACAGGACGGATCGGGCGCGAAGACGTGGGAGAAGACGTACGCCACACCCGATGGAACCACGAATGGGCTGTTCAAGGCCGTCGTTCCCACGTCGGATGGGTACTTCGTCGCGGGGCAACTCGACGGCGACAGTCAGGACGGATGGATACTCCGCGTCGGGAAAAACGGGGAACGACAATGGCAACGGACGCACGGCGGTTCGGATCGTGAGGCGGTGTGGGCAGCGACCGGTGACGAGAACGGTGTCGTCATCGCGGGCGAGTCCGAAAGCGGCGAGTCACGTGACGGTTGGGTGTTCCGATACGACAAGCGTGGCGAGTTGAAGTGGGAGAAACGGTTCGGCGGCGACGAGGTCGATTGGCTCGACTCGGCGATGCCGACGGACGACGGTGGCTACCTGTTCACCGGCGGAACGTTGACGGGAGGAATCGGCAGTTCGGACGGGTACGTGGTGAAAACCGGGTCGGACGGAACCCTCGACTGGGAGAAAGCGTACGGGAGCGACTCGTGGGACAAGCCATGGCCGGCCGTTCGATCACACGACGGAGGCTACATCCTCGCCGGACAGACCGGCGGGTTCGGCGCGGATGGCAAGGACGGCTGGATTCTCGAACTCGGCCCCGGAGCGGCGAGTCAGCAAGCATCGACGACCGATTCGAAAACCACGACGGAAGGAACAGTCCAAGAGACTGGTTCGTCCCAAGGGACGAATAGGTCGTCCGAGGGGACGAGCCTCCCCGGATTCACGGTTCCGATAGCGATCATCGCGCTTGCGTTGCTCGGCCTGGGGATGCGCTATCGATCATGAGATATCGTTACGACGGATTTGAGGCTGCGCTGTTCGAGCCTCCCTGCGTCTGAATACGAAGTGTTGCTGAGACGAGAACGGTACGTGACTGTTCCTTTCAGCTTCAATCGAGGTTCTTTTATTGTTGTACTCAGTTTATGTCTCTAACTAAGTTCATCGAAGCGGTCTATTATGAAAGAAGGGCAATTCACAGAACGGGCGACGGAACTCGACCGTAACGGACGAGCGGCGTATCGTGTCACGGGCGACACCGACGATACCAGCACCCGAATCATTCGGGGTATAGACGATATCGTCGGGGAGGATACGGAGAGACAGACGTGGTTGTACGACAGAGTCGACCCCGACGCGTTGGACGCGATTTTCAAGCAGAAACACGACGGGACGTCTCGAACCGAAGGAAAAGTCGTCTTCAACGCACGTGGCTGTGAAATCGTCGTCCAAGCCGACGGTGATATCATCATCTACGCGCCCGCCGACGACTCGTCCGAGTAGCCGATCGAATCCGAAACGGTATTCAATACCCGGCTACGAGTGGCGTCAAGAACCGATTAATGACCGAAAAAGCATCCGTTACTTTCCGCGAACTCTGTCAAGAACTGCCAGTACAAACTGGGCTATTCAGTTTTGGTCCGATACTGTTGGGAATCGCCCAACTGTGGAACGGCTTTGCCCATCAGACTGCGCTCTCGTTCAACGCCATGTTCGCCGTCGTGATGGTCGGGTTCGCGGTGCTCATTACCCGCTACCACCTCGCGTCGTTTCAGTTGGATAAGTTGGAACGGATTTAGGCGGTTCCGGCAGGTGCCCCCGCCCGCTCGCTCCGTCCCGCGTAGGCGTTGTACCCGGCAACGATCGCGACGACGATACCCGAGATGATGTCACTCCAGAACGCCGTCGAGGCGGTCATGATGAACGGAGTGAGTATCATCCAGAGACCCAACAGCGCGACGAACGACGAACTCCCCACGCTGTTCCCCATCTCTCGCGACATGCGGTAGTAGTTATACCCCGCGATGAGGAAGATAGCCGCGCCGATGATGAGGTTGTTCCAGTAACTCGTCATCGACATCGACGGGTAGACGAACGCGGAGACGAATATCCATGCCCCCACGAGCGAGACGAACCCACTCAGCCATTTCAGTCCCGATTCACGGGAGTCGGTACTCCGTGTCGTTCGTTCCCTTGCTTCTGTTTCACTCATTAGTGTTTCCCCGGAAGAGGGTAGGGCGAGAGAACGAATAAAGCGAGCGACCGTTTAAGACGAAAACCGAATCGTACAACCGCTAAGGTGCCGTTACACCCGATTCGGGTCGTACGTTTCGAACCATTCCGTGAGCTGTTCGATGCGGTGAACCGCCCTGTCCGGGTCGCCGATGTTGTGATGCTCACCCTGGTATACGACGAGCTTCGAGGGAACGCCCCGTTTCTTGACGCTGACGTAGAGTTGCTCGGATTGTGACGGCGCGCACCGCCAATCCTCGTCGCCCGCCGTCACCAAGAGCGGTGTTTCGACGTTTTCGACGTCGGTAATACTCGATGCGGCGTCGTAGCCCTCGGGGTTCTCCCACGGCAGACCGAAATCGTTCTCCCACCACAGGTGGGCGTCGTCGGTTCCGTACGCCGAACGGAGGTCGTAGATGCCGTGTTCGGCGGCGGCCGCGGCGAACCGGTCCGTTCTCGTCACGAGATAACCGGTCGTGATACCGCCGTAGGAGAGTCCAGTGACGAAGGTTCGGTCGGAATCGACCCAGCCACGTTCGACGAGGTGGTCGACGCCCGCGAGCACGTCCTCGGATTCGCGTGGTCCCCACTCACCACGGATGACTTCGCTGAACTCCTGTCCGTAGGAACTGCTACCGCGGTAGTTGGGGCGAAACACGATGTACCCCTCGTCCGCCCAGTAGGCGTATTCGAAGGAGAATTCGGGCGCGTCGTAGGCGACGGGGCCACCATGAATGGAGACGACGAGGGGCCGTGGGTCGGGGTCGTCGGGGTCGAAATCCGTCGGAGAGTAGACGAATCCCTCGATGTCGTCGCCCGACTCGTTCTCGTAGACGACGCGCCGACAACCGGGCGTGGCGTGTGCATCCTCGAACGATTCGTTGAGTGCGGTTATCCGGGTCGGCTCCCCGGTATCGAGGTCATTCACGTCCACGGTGGACAGTTCGCCGACGGTTCCCGCGTCGGTGAGCAGGAACGCGACCGTTCCGCCCGCGGCGTCGAACGTTCGGACCGTCAGGTAGTCGCACTGTGCATCGAAGGTGAACGTCGGCGCGTCCTCGTCCGCCGGACAGCGGACGAGACGAGTGCTTCCTTCGTCGCCGATGGGTACGAGAATCGTTTCGTCGTCCTCCCATCGAAGTCGCCCGACGCGTGCGACGGTGCGGTCGAGCGATTCCGTGACGGACCGGTACTCGCCGTCCGCCGCGA
>NZ_JBAWAC010000407.1:0-2851 GCF_049589095.1 Haladaptatus sp.
CGGACTGGGAGCGCACGCATAACATACGACGGGAATGTCACCGCTGAAGAGACACTCAAAGAGGTAGTCCGTGACCACGACGTTTCAGTTCGCGAGGATACTGAAACTGGAATAGAGGACGTAAGTACCCGCTCGGAACTGCGTCGGGAAGCGGTGTTCGTCGGTCTGACGCTTGCCGGGATGGTGACCGGTCTGGCAACGGGATGGCTCGACGGTCCTGGATTCCTCATGTGGGCCGGGTACGGCGTCGCCTACATCTTCGGCGGGTGGTACGGTCTTGAGGGAGCAATTGAGACACTCCGCCATCAAACGGTCGATATCGACCTGTTAATGATCGTCGCCGCACTCGGAGCGCTCTCGATTGGTGCGCCGTTCGAAGGGGCAATGTTGCTGTTCCTGTTCTCACTGTCGAACGTGCTTCAGCACTACGCCATCGGGCGGTCGCGCCGTGCGATAAAGTCGCTCATCGAGATGCGCCCAGACTCAGCACAGGTGGTGCGCGATGGCGAGGAGGTTACGATGCCCATTGACGAAGTCGCGGTTGGCGACGTGTTCGTCGTCCGACCCGGCGACCGGATTCCACTCGATGGCGTTGTCGAAGCAGGCGAGAGTACGGTCGATCAGGCATCACTCACTGGCGAGTCCATGCCCGTGCCAAAGGGTCCCGGAGACGAGGTATTCGGCGGGACGATCAACGAAAGCGGGAGTTTAGAGGTCGAAGTGACCCGGCAGGCACACGAGTCGGCCATCACGCGACTCATCCATATGGTCGAAGGCGCCCAGAGCGAGAAGGCACCTACGCAGCGTCTCATCGACCGCCTCGAACAGCCGTATGTTCTCGGGGTGTTCGGCCTGACAATCGCGGCTATCGCGCTTCCACTGCTCTTGCTGGACGCAGAGTTCACGAGTACGTTCTACCAGGCGATGACGCTCATGGTCGCGGCATCACCGTGTGCGGTCATCATCTCAACGCCGGCGGCGGTGCTCTCGGCGATTGCGTCGGGCGGAAGACAGGGTGTCCTGTTCAAAGGCGGTGAACACGTCGAGGCAGCAGCGAACATCAATGCAGTCGCGTTCGACAAAACCGGGACGCTCACCAAAGGCGATACACAGCTAACCGATGTCATAGTCCGCGACGCAAGTCCCATCTCCAGTGCGGTGAGTACCAACGACCAGCTCCTGGCGGTGGCGGCCGCGGTACAGACCCGCTCGGAACATCACCTCGCCGAGGCGACCGTCACAGCAGCAGAGCAGCAGTCACTCGACATTCCGGACGCTCACGGATTTCGAGCGGTCGCCGGTAAAGGAGTTCGAGCTGTGGTCGAAAACCGGACGATCCATATCGGCAATCCCACCTACTTTGAGACAGTCCTTGCAGACCGGACAATTGATGGGGTAGAGACGGGATTAGAGCGATTGAAAACGCTGGAATCGGAGGGAAAAACGAGTGTGCTCGTGGCACAGGAGATCAATGACTCGGTCCACGTGCTCGGTTGGCTTGCGTTCACTGACACCGTCCGTCCGGGGGCTACAGACATGATCTCGGAACTCAGGGCTCTCGGCGTTGACCACATCGTGATGCTGACGGGCGACAACGAACGCGTCGCACAGCGGATCGCAGATGAGGTCGGTATCGACGAGGTCCAGGCAGCGTTACTTCCCGAGGAGAAAGTTGCAAGTGTTGAGGAGTTGGTTGAGCGCTACAACACTGTGGCGATGGTCGGTGATGGAGTGAACGATGCACCAGCGCTCGCCACGGCGACCTTAGGTGTTGCGATGGGGGGTGCCGGAACAGACGTCGCACTCGAAACCGCCGATATTGTCCTGATGGGCGACGATATCAGCAAAATACCGTATGTGCTTGGGCTCGGTCGAAAGACACGCCGGACGCTCACAATCAACCTCGCTATTGCCTTCGGTGCAATTGCGCTCATGGTGGGGACCATCCTCCTGAGTGGACTTTCACTCCCACTCGCAGTGGTCGGGCACGAAGGGTCTACAGTCCTTGTTTCACTGAACGGTCTTCGATTATTGGGGTACAAGTGACGGCACTCGTCCTCGGGATCGACGTCGACAGGAGACACCCTTTCACAGTGAACACGATCTAGTGATGCACTAGGGAGTCAGTAAGGGCACCACTGGGACCGGGTTTATTAGACGTTCGGTCGTACTATTTTGAATGAATACTCATCATCGCTTCTCGCTAGCGACTGGGTTCGTCGTTCTTTCCGACGTCGTGAGCGTTGTCGCCGCGCCCGACCTCCGTCTTAAATCGTCTCAAACTGGGATGCGAGCGGCAACCCTAACGGAACGATGTCAAAGACGCTCGCTCTCTGGCTTGTCCCTGCACTGACAGCAGGTCTACTCGTCGTGTTTGCCGCCCTCCCTTGAATCGATCCGCTTGGCGAGAATATCGAGGCGTTCCGCCTGTACTACGACTGGTTCGTCGTTATCTCCGCAGGGTACATGTTCGTACTCCACGCCGGGGTCGTCGCGTTCAATCTTGGCTATGAGTTCGACTTCACGTATCTCATTCTGGTCGCAGCTGTTGGTCTCCTCTACTACAGCGGTGTCCTAATTACACATGCGAAACGCAAACTGGTTCGTCGGCATTCGAACCCCATGGACGCTGAGTAACGAGGAAGTATCGAACCGGACGCACTCGGAGGGAAGCTGTTCAAGGCTACAGCGATTCTGACGCTATTTGGACTGCTGTTCGGCGACTACGCACTCTACTTCCTCGTTATCCCCGCTCTCGTGACTGCCGCGACAACAGTGGTGTACTCGTATTACCTGTACGAGCGAATTGAGCAGGGTCGGACCGCCCCTGAGAGCGGGGTCTGACGTTCCC
>NZ_JBAWAC010000408.1:0-2957 GCF_049589095.1 Haladaptatus sp.
ACGATGCTCATGATAGGCGTTGTCTGAATTTTTCGAGGGAGAATTACCGGCGATAATTGAGGTAGGGCGTCGATGATCGACGACCGAACGGCGGTATTCACCGATCAGTCGTGCGTGGGGGGACGAAGGAGCAACGCGCCGAGCGCCGCCACGATCGCGAGGACGCCGCCGATGAGGAACGCGACCGTCCATCCCATCGCCGTGACGAGAAAACCGGTAACTGCCCCGCCGAACACGCCGCCCCACATCTTCCCCGAGTAGAGCAGTGCGTAGTTCGCCGAGGAATGTTCCCGTCCGTAGTAGTCGCCGACGACGCTCGGGAACAGCGTGTACTGTGGGCTCCAGAAGAACGTGGCGACGATGACGGCGAGGACGAACCCGATGTCGGAGTTCACGTTCGCAAACCAGACGACGGCGAACAGACCGACGCCGCACAGGAAAAAGGAGACCGCCATCGCGCGCTCCCGATCGATCCGGTCGGACGCGTCGCCGATGATCAACCGCCCCGCCCCACCCGAAAGCGGCAGTACGATGGCGGAGACGGTTGCGATCATCGCCGCCAGCCCGAAGTGCTCGGCGAAGGAGACGACCTTCGCGGTCAGCATCAACCCCGCCCCGCTCGCGCAGACGAACATCACGTACATCACCCAGAACTGCCACGTTTCGGCCATCTCGCGCCACGTGTACTGCGGACCCGAAACCATCTCCGTCGCCTCGTCGCCGCCGTCGGCCGTCGCTTCGAGCCATCCCTTGGGCGGGTCGCGGAGCACGACCGCTCCGACGAGGATTCCGATACCGATGAGCAACCCCATGTTCCAGAGGACGCCCGGATAGCTCGATGCCGTCGCGTTGGCGCGCACGTACGGAACCACGAGCGCACTCCCCGCCGCGAACGCCATCGTCCCCAACCCGGTCGTCAGACCGCGCCGGTCGGGGAACCACTTCAGCGCCGTGTTCACCGCGACGGTGTAGACGATACCGACCCCGATGGCCCCGAGTGAGTAGAAGAGATACAGTTGCCAGACGCTCGTCGCACGCGACAGGGCGAGATAGCCACCTCCAGCGAGGATTCCCGCGATGAGCGTCAGCGCCCGTGGGCCGTGTCTGTCGCGCCACCAACCGACGGGGAACTGTGACCCCGCCTGAAAGATGACGAAGAGGGTGAACACCGCGCCGAGCGCCGCAGGATCGATGGCGAGGCGATTCGCGATCGGCGAACGGAGGGACGACCACACGTACTGATACGGGCTGACCAACCCCATCATCACGACCGCGGCGGCGACCTGCCACCATCTGGAGAACCCGAGCACGTCCTTGGCGCGGGCAGAATAATCGATATCGGTAGTACTCATGGCGCAACCGACCAACCGGATAACAATCAGAGTTGGGTTTGGGGAAACCCGCGTAAGTTTATGAGGGAATACGAACGATTATCCTCCATGAAGGGGAGAAAATCGTATCTCGTCGCGCTCGCACTCGTCGTCGTTTCGTTCGCCCTGAGCGTGTACTACTATCCCCGTATGCCGGACCAAATCGCGACCCACTGGAACGCGAGCGGGAACGCCGACGGCACGATGCCGAAGCTGTGGGGACTGTTCCTGCTCCCGACGATGACCGCGGGACTGCTCGTCCTCTTCGCCGCGATTCCGCGGATCGACCCACTCCGGGAAAACATCGCGGAGTTCCGGCGGTACTACGATCTGTTCATCGTCCTGTTCGTCGCGTTCATGCTGTACATGCAGGTGCTGATCGTCCTCTGGAACCTCGGCTACCGATTCGACTTCACGATGGTGCTGTCGCCAGCCATCGGCGTGCTGTATTATTTCATCGGCGCGCTGATGAGTCGCGTCGAACGGAACTGGTTCATCGGCGTCCGGACGCCGTGGACGCTTTCGGACGATAGGGTGTGGAAGAGGACCCACTCGCGTGCGGGGCCGCTGTTCAAAATCGCGGGGATCATCGCCATCCTCGGCGCGTTCGTCCCTCGGTATGCGATTTACCTCATGGTGGGCCCGGTCATCCTCGTCGCGGCCTATCTCATGCTGTACTCGTACGTCGAGTACCGGCGCGTCGCCGCGTGAAAACGCTATTTTCGTCGTCCCCGATCACCCGCCGTGGGCGATTACCTCGTCCGGACGGATTTTGAGCAGGACTCGCGCCGTCCGAATCTCCGGCTGATACTCCTCCCCCGTGTAGCGCTGAGATAGTTCGTCGATGTGCTCGCGGGCACCCTCCTCGGTCATCTCGTCGACTTCGCCGAGGACGGACAGCGCCCGATAACGGTTGTCCGGGTCGGTCATCCCCATCCCGACCTTCGGGTTCTCCCGCACGTTTCGTTCCTTGCGCCGACCGCGTTCGGTGTTGACGAGCACCCTGTCCTCGTCGGCATCGTAATCGACCCACACTGGGGTAACGTGCGGCAATCCTTCGGGTGTGAGCGTAGCGAAGTACGCGAAGACGGGCTTTTCGAACAGTTCGTGAAACTCGGATGGAATGGACGACATCAGGAACGGAGGACAACCGGGAATCACTTCACCCTACGGGCCACGGCGTTCGGCGACGGCAAAGTGACCGCGTTAGCGAATCGCGAACGTAACCCCGGCCAGGATTCGCCAGACGGTCAAGAACAGGATGCCGAAGCCGAGCATCACGAGGACGAAGCTGACCGGTGACTCGCCGTGGAAGAACGACGTCGCGCGGAGTGCGGCACCGATGAGCGCGGCGGTGATCCACGTTCCGTCCGCGAACAGCACCGAGGTTCGAATCGAGCGGCGGGCGCGGGAACTGTACAGGCCGACCACGAACGCGGATATCAACCATCCGATGAGGAACGGTGCGACGGTGTTAGCGAAGTAAAGTGGTTCTTGGAGGATGTTCTCGTGATGGCGAAGGCTCCCGACCGTCAGGAGCACCAGTAGAACCACGATATCACCGATGAAGAGTCCGGCCGTCGTTCC